>DASXOT010000152.1:0-4849 GCA_036494065.1 Chitinophagaceae bacterium | reverse complement strand
CCCCTTCTTTCTCGCTTTCCGTGAACGTGAAATGATCAATGATATTATGGAGGAAACCTGTGGTGCCCGGCTGACGATGAATTACATAGTCCCTGGTGGTGTGATGGTCGACATCCATCCTAACTTTCAAAAGAATGTGAAGGAATTTATCATTCATTTTAAAAACAAGATTGATGAATATGATGAGCTGGTGACGGGAAACATCATTTTTCAAAACCGCACAAAAGGCGTAGGCTTTATTTCAAAGGAAGATGCAATTTCGTATGGAATGACTGGGCCCGCCGCGAGAGGGAGTGGGGTAAAATGTGACATAAGAAAATTGTATCCGTATGAAGTGTATGATAAGGTACAATTTGAAGAGATATTGGAAACTAAAGGCGATAGTTTTTCCCGGTATATGGTGCGGATGAAAGAAATGAGACAATCCCTCTCGATAGTCGAGCAATTGATAGATAACATTCCCGATGGAGAATTCCAGGCAAAGACCAAGGCCGTATTGAAATTACCAAAGGGGGAGTTTTATTCGAGGATAGAAACTGCCCGCGGTGAATTTGGAGTCTATATCGTAAGTGAAGGCGGCACTACACCTTACCGGATTAAATTCCGTTCGCCCGGTTTTTCGAATTTGAGCGCATTAGATCACATGGCAAGAGGCAGCAAGATCGGAGATCTTATAGCTACGATGGGAACGTTGGATCTGGTAATACCGGATATCGATAGATAATTGGAAAAAGTGGATTTGGAAATTGGGAAATTTCTCAATTCCAAAATTTCAAAATTAGAAATGTGGAGCTTAGAAAACATATCAAATTCAATTGACAGTTGGCTGAACAATACGTTCAATCCAACCATTGCCATGCTAGCCGAATTCGTAATCATTGCCGCATGCGTGATTGGATTATTCGCTGTTCTCGGATTAGTGCTGATCCTGATGGAACGAAAGGTTTCAGCATGGATGCAGGTGCGATTGGGGCCTAACCGGGTAGGCCCGGGAGGGATGTTTCAAACGGTAGCGGACACGTTGAAACTTATCGTGAAAGAAGGAATGACACCCAATGATGTTGATAAATTTCTTTTCAACCTTGCTCCATTCATCGTCATGGTCATCTCAATGACGGTCCTGGCGCCCCTCATGTTTGCGAAGGGCCTTCAGATCTGGGATATTAATATTGGTGTTTTATTCATTTTGGCCGTTTCATCCTTGTCGGTGATTGGAATTCTAATGGCAGGCTGGGCCAGCAATAATAAATATTCATTACTAGGTGCCATGCGAAACGGGGCGCAAATCGTGAGCTACGAATTGTCTGCAGGTCTTTCGGTGTTGTGTATTGTTGTTCTAACCGGTAGCTTAAGGATCTCAGATATCATCAATTCGCAGGCAGATGGCTGGTGGTTATTCAAAGGACATATTCCCGTCATCATTGCCTTTGTTATTTTCCTTATTGCTGTAACAGCCGAGACAAACCGCGCACCCTTTGACCTGGCGGAAGCGGAATCAGAATTAACGGCCGGATTCCACACGGAATATTCGGGAATGAAATTCGCGCTGTTCTTTTTGGCAGAATACGTAAATGTTTTCATCGTTTGCGCCATTGGCGCTACCCTTTTCCTGGGTGGCTGGATGCCTTTGCATATCGGGCACTGGTTGGGCTTCAATCATATAATGGATTATATACCTTCATTTCTTTGGTTCTTTGGAAAAACTTTCTTTTTGATCTTCATCATTATGTGGTTTCGATGGACATTCCCACGACTGCGAATTGATCAATTATTAAATCTTGAATGGAAGTATTTATTGCCGATCAGTATGTTTAATTTATTATTGGTAACGGTAATCGCGATTTTGAAATGGCATTTTTAAAGGATTATATAAAAGATATTTTTTCGGCGGTGCGTTCTTCATTAAGAGGGATGAAACTCACAGGCTATTACGCCCTTCACCATAGAAGAGAAAAGATCACGCAACAATATCCCGATAACCGACAGGAATTGGTGCTACCAGAAAGGTTTAGGGGTGAAGTGGTAATGCTGCATGATGAAAACAATGAACATGCCTGCACTGGATGTACAGCCTGCGAACTGGCTTGCCCGAACGGAACAATTAAAATCATTACCAAATTTGACATTAACCCTGAGGGAAAAAAGAAGAAGGCACTGGACACGTTTGTCTATCATTTGGAACTCTGTACTATGTGCAATCTTTGTATTGAAGCCTGCCCGACCGATGCGATAAAGATGGCACAGACATTTGAGCACAGTGTTTTTGACCGGAGTAAACTGACAAAAGTTTTAAATAGCCCTGGATCGAAGATCCGGGAAGGAATTGAATGAATTGGGGAACGTGGGGTTTTGAAATTTCAAAATTAATATGAGTGCTTCAGCCATCATATTCTACATTATTTCTGCCTTTATTTTAGGGACGGGTATCCTTGCCATGACGACGAGAAAAATTTTTCGCTCAGCCATTTGGCTGTTATTTTCTTTAATTGGAATCGCTGCACTGTATTTCTGGTTGCAGGTAGAGTTTATCGCGGCAGTTCAGATCATTGTATATGTTGGTGGTATCGTAGTGCTTATTATCTTTTCCATTTTCCTTACTCAGCAGTCTGGCAAGGAAATGCCCAAACAACCAATGAGACGAGTCCTCTCATCTGCGATTGCAGTTGTTTGCGGTTTTACATTGACGTTCCTGCAAATCTGGAAGTATAATTTTCAACCTGCCGCGAAAAATTTTGACTGGTCTGTATCCAAAATCGGCACACAGATGTTGAATACCTCGGCCGGCGGATTTGCGTTGCCTTTTGAAGTGGTTAGCATGCTGCTATTGGCAGCAATGATCGGCTGTATTGTAATTGCAATGAAAGCACCCGTGTCAACAAATCGCAAGGCGGGAACAGAAGTCATTGAAGAGTTTAGAGAACAACATGAAGAGGAGTCAAACATAACTGAAATTTCAAACGTATGAGCGCTGTACCTATATCAAATATCCTGTTTGTCAGCACAGCACTTTTTTTTATAGGCATGTATGGATTATTTACGCGGCGTAATATGATCACCATACTGATGGCGATTGAACTTATCCTAAATAGTGTGAACATCAATTTTGTTGTATTCAACAAATACTTATATCCTGAAAAACTGGATGGCATTTTCTTCATCATTTTTATCATCGCTATTGCTGCGGCGGAGGCGGCTGTTGCCATAGCGATCATCATTAACCTTTACAGGAGTCATCGCTCAATCGATGTGGAAAAGGCTAGTGAGATGAAATGGTGATTAAATGAGTGATGAGTTGTTGTTAATAGCACTAATAGTCGGAGGGCTGATTGTTTATGAATTATTCATTTTACATAACATTGATTCCTTTACTGCCACTGGCAGGTTTTGCTCTGCTGGGTTTGTTTGGGAAAAACCTAAAGAGTTTATCCGGCATTATTGGTTGCATCCTTTTACTTGGCTCAACTGTTCTGGCACTATACGCAGCTTATCATTATTTTTTTGTTGACGGAAAAATAAGTGATGTTTATCAAACAATCATACCGGTAAAATATACGTGGCTTAGGTTCTCGCAGTCACTGGCCATTGAAATGGGGATTACTCTGGATCCGATTTCCGCCATGATGCTGGTCGTAGTGACTTTCGTTTCGCTGATGGTGCACATTTTTAGCCTTGGGTATATGAAAGGTGAAACTCGGTTTGCTACCTATTATGCGTTTCTTTCTTTGTTTACATTTTCCATGCTAGGACTGGTAATGGCTTCAAACATTTTCCAGATCTATATTTTCTGGGAATTGGTTGGTGTGTCTTCTTATTTGCTGATTGGTTTTTATTATGATCGTCCATCGGCTGTTGCTGCCGCCAAAAAAGCCTTCATTGTAACCCGCTTTGCCGACCTGGGGTTTTTAATTGGTATTCTTATTCTTGGCTTCCAGGCAGAAACACTCGATTTTAATACGCTTATCCATCGGCTAACTGATATTCACTCTCCGCAATTGTTGTCGATTGCTTCCACGTCATTTTTAGGAGTGTCTTTGTTATCGTGGGCACTTACACTCGTGTTTATCGGCGGCGCAGGAAAAAGCGCTATGTTCCCTCTGCATATCTGGCTACCCGATGCCATGGAAGGCCCTACTCCTGTTTCCGCATTGATACATGCTGCTACGATGGTGGTGGCAGGAGTTTACCTGGTAGCAAGGTTATTTCCCGTCTTCTATATCAACAGCGCATCCTTGCATGTAGTTACGTGGGTTGGAGCAATATCCGCATTTCTTGCTGCTACCATCGCATGCACGCAAACAGATATAAAACGCGTGCTTGCTTATTCTACCATGTCGCAGATAGGTTATATGATGTTTGCGCTGGGTGTTTCAGGCTATGGCGGCGAAGCAGGGTCTGGTTATACAGCTTCGATGTTCCATTTGTTCACACACGCTTTTTTCAAATCACTCCTGTTCTTGTGCGCAGGAGCCATTATCCATCTGGTGCATAGCAATGAAATGAAGGACATGGGTGGATTGCGAAAACTCATGCCTGTTACGAATGTTGCATTTTTATTTGCGTGCTTTGCAATCGCCGGTATACCGCCGTTTGCAGGATTTTTTAGTAAGGAAGAAATTCTGATGGCAGCCTGGCAAAAAAATCCTTCTATCTATTACATCGGACTCATCACATCGGGCATTACCGCCTTTTACATGTTTCGTTTGTATTTTTCTATTTTTTGGAGCAGGGCGATGAATTCACAATTGACATCGCACCACGCACACACGGAGGGAGCATTCAGCATGAAGCTGCCTTTGATCATTCTTTCCATTGGAACGCTGTCCGTAGGCTTTATCCCATTTTCAAGTTT
>DASXOT010000151.1:0-4017 GCA_036494065.1 Chitinophagaceae bacterium | reverse complement strand
CAGAACATCTTTCATATTTCTGTATTGTTCCTTTACGTCAAATTGATACGATGCACCTGGATATCTTCCTACCGCCTGCTTCGCAAATTGCTCAAGTCTCGTTTCGTGTAGTTTCAGATTCTTTGTCTCAAAATCCCGGATAATGAATTCGACCACTACTTTTTCGGCAATGCCTTCAATCCGAATGGGGTGAACAAATCCTTCCCTGTCTTCTGTTGTCTCCGGAGAAAATTCTTGCCTGGGAAGTAGGTCCAGGAAGGTGCCCGCCACCTTCAAAGCATTTACCATTTTATCCTTCGCAAAACCCGGATGGGCGCTGATCCCGTAGAATGTGATCGTAACACCATCTGCACTGAACGTTTCATCTGTAAACGATCCTCTTTCTCCACCATCAAGTGTGTAAGCAAAGTCTGCTCCCAACTTTTGAAGATCGACCTTGTTCACACCTCTTCCAATCTCTTCATCGGGTGTAAATAAAATTTTTATGGTCCCATGTTCCATTTGTGGACTTTGAGTGAGGTAATTTGCAAGATCCATAATGATAGCTACGCCGGCCTTATCATCCGCACCCAATAAAGTTTTGCCTGAAGCCGTGACAATATCATCGCCGATCTTTTGTTTCAGGTAGGGATGTTCCCTGACCGTTATTACCTGCTTCACATCATCAGGTAATAGAATATCATGACCATCATAATTTCTATGTATGATTGGTTTAACGCCTGCTCCCGAAGCATCAGGTGCCGTGTCAACATGGGAGCAAAAGCAAATCACTGGTATATTCCTACGCGTGGTTGGAGGAATGGTAGCGTATACATACCCCCATTCATCGAGGTGGGCATCACCAATTCCCATCTGCTGCAATTCAGCCACGAGAACCCTGCTTAAATCTTTTTGCTTTTCCGTGGAGGGAATAGTCGTTGATTGGGAATCGCTTTGCGTATCAATTTGGACATACCGGATAAATCTTTCTTCGACAGTAGACTGGTATTTTTCAAACATAGCTTGATTTAGGAGGGTTGAATATACATCCATTTGCAGTTAGCATGCACAGCGATTGTTTTCAATGGCCTAATAGTGATATACTAAATTTATCAGGGCAGGATGATCAACGGATTACCTCCGATGATCTCTATAAGTTCAATATCGAAAACAAGATCTTCTCCTGCCAGTGGATGATTTGCATCCAGAATAACAGAATCTTCTTTTATATCAGTAACAATTACTGGAATATTTTGGCCCGAACCATTGCCCATCATCAATTGCATTCCTTCTTCTATCTGCATGTCCTGCGGAAAACGATCCTTAGGAAATTCGATTAACATATCGTCGCTCCGTGGACCATAGGCTTCTTCAACCGGGATACTAATTGTCTTCTTTTCACCGATCAGCATCCCTTTCACTCCTTCGTCAAATCCTTGTATTACCGAACCACTTCCTACTTCAAATTCGAGCGGTTCGCGACCTGAAGAAGTATCGAATGTTTCACCATTACTTAGCTTACCGTGGTAATGCACTTTTACCTTATCACCTTTTTTTGCCTGTTGCATAACTACTCTTTTACAATAAAATTATGTATCCAACTTTGTTCCCCAATTCAAGTTTTGTTACTTGCCGAAAGGCAGTGTCACTCATTTCGACGTTTCAGTTCCGATGATCACCGGTATGCTGAGCAAAGATTTGAGGATAATGAGCAGTAGGATGGCTGCAAGGTAACCAATTTATGGTGTAACTTAATCGCGGATTGAGTGCATTAAATGGTATTATTTAATTGTATCAATCACTGGCTACGAGAGGACAAAGCAATAAAACGATTTTATGAAACTTTTTGTTATTCTGCTTGGTTTTGCTTGCTGCACCTGTAGTTGTTTTTCGCAAAAGATACAGGGACCCGGCGACAAAGATCAACCGGCAGGGATCATTACCGGCGCGGAAAGAATGAATGTATATGTACCCCTGATCAAAGGAAGGCGTGTTGGCATTTTTGCCAACCAGACTTCGATGGTTGGTAACACCCATTTGGTAGACACATTAAAAAAGTCAGGCGTTGACATCAAAGTGATCTTTGGTCCCGAACACGGTTTCAGAGGCGCGGCAGGTGCCGGGGAAAAATTGGGAAATTATATTGATGAGAAGACCGGCATACCCGTAGTATCTCTTTACGCAAGCAAGCGAAGGCCATCTGCAGATGATCTAAAAGATATCGACATTCTTATTTTTGATATCCAGGATGTGGGTGTTCGATTTTACACTTATATTTCTTCGCTGCAAGAATTTATGGAGGCCGCAATGGAAAACAGTAAACCTCTTTTAATCCTGGACCGGCCTAACCCAAATGGATTTTATGTAGACGGGCCTGTACTTGATCCAAAATTCAAATCATTTGTTGGGATGCAGCCTGTTCCCATTGTTTATGGAATGACTATCGCTGAATATGCTTTTATGATCGCGGGCGAAAAATGGCTTTCCGAAAAAGCAAACGAGAAATATGCCTACTATCAAACGGCACAAAATTCCCCTGATACACCTTTTCATTTCCTGGCAATCAAATGTCAGAACTATACACATTCGGTCAAATATGTTTTACCCATACGTTCTTCTCCAAACCTGCCGGAGATACAAGCGGTGTATCTTTATCCATCCACTTGTTTATTCGAAGGCACTGCTTTAAGTGAAGGCAGGGGCACTGATAGACCATTCGAGGTTTTCGGTGATCCCTCGTTACCGAAGAATCTTTATTCATTTGTGCCTAAGCCGAATGAAGGCGCGAAATCTTCCAAACATTATTTTGAAACCTGCTATGGCTGGAATTTGCATGGCAGTCCAGAAGAAGTTTTAAAACAAATTGACAACCATATACAGCTAAAATGGCTGATCCAGGCCTACCAGCTTTTTCGGGGAAAAGATACATTTTTCTTGAAGTCAAACGGGTTTAATCGATTAGCAGGAAACGATATTCTCATGCAACAGATAAAAGATGGAAAGAGTGAAGATGAAATTCGTAAAAGCTGGGAGCCAGCCCTAAGTAATTTTAAGGCAATCAGGAAGAAATATCTTTTATACCCCGACTTTGAATAACAATCTTTCATGATTCAATACCAGCTAAAAACAAAACAAACCGAGCCCACAACTTTTGATCTTAGCCTTTCATTATCGAGAATTGTATTTATGGGCACACCTGAGTTTGCCGTGTCGAGCCTGGATGCCTTGCTCAGGGCCGGTTTAAACATAGTTGGAGTTGTGACTGCACCCGACAAAGCAGCTGGTCGCGGAATGAAAATCAATGAAAGCGCAGTAAAAAAATATGCACTTAAGAAAGGTCTTAGGATCTTACAACCTGAAAAATTGAAAAGTCCTGAATTCCTCGAAGAACTGAAATCTTTGAATGCTGATCTGCAAGTGGTAGTTGCATTTCGTATGTTGCCGGAGATTGTCTGGAATATGCCACCCAAAGGAACTATCAACCTTCATGGATCATTATTACCTCAATACCGCGGGGCAGCGCCGATCAACTGGGCGATTATAAATGGGGAGAAAGATACAGGTGTGACAACATTCAAACTGCAGCATGAAATTGACACTGGAAATATTTTATTGCAAGAATCAATCCCGATCGGTGAAGATGAAACAGCCGGCAAATTGCACGACAGGATGAAGGAAATCGGCGCGCGACTTTTGGTGGAAACCGTGAAAGGCGTTCTTGATGGTACATTGGAGGAGAAACCACAATCGTCCTTTGTGAAGGATAAATTGTCAATGACACTCCAAACTGAGCAAACGAATTCAGTACATACAACTGACCTTTCACTATTCAAGCATGCCCCTAAGATTCATACTCAAACCTGCCGGATTGATTGGAACAAATCACTCGATGAGATTTATAATTTGATACGAGGCCTCTCACCCTATCCTACTGCGTTCACTGAGTTGGGAGAAAAAATGATAAAGATATATGCAAGTGAAAAGGAATCTGCCGTGCCTACATCAAGATCCGGCGACTGGGAGACTGATCGACAGAGT
>DASXOT010000150.1:0-4234 GCA_036494065.1 Chitinophagaceae bacterium | reverse complement strand
ATTTGAGTTTCTGTTAACATGTCAAAGGCGGGCAGTGAAACCCATGCAAAGACGATAGCAAACAGAAAGGCAATGAGAGTTAGTAAAAATGCTTCAAATAGAAATTGTATTACAAGATCTTTTCTTTGTGAGCCGATTGCTTTTCGCACACCAACTTCTCTCGCTCTTTTTTCTGAGCGGGCTGTAGTAAGGTTTATAAAATTGATGCAGGCAATAATCAATACCAGTAAGCCGATAATGGAAAACATTCTGACATAACTCAGGAAACCTTCTGTGTCCTTACCATTTACGTAGTTTGAATACAGATGCCAGCGCTGCATAGGTTGCAGGGTAACATAAGAATCCATTGCATTCGTGTTGCCCGTCTCTGTATGTTCTATATTCCTGATTTTTGGGGCTACCCGTGCGTAAGAAGTTCCTGGCTTTAGCTTTACGAATATTTGCAGGTTATTATTGCTAAAGCTACTTAACCGATCTGCTTTTGCTTGTGGATTTATTGCATAGATGTAACTGCTCGGTACTATATATTTGAAACTGAAAGTTGCATTTCGGGGTATATCTTTTATAACACCGGTTACCTTAAGGTCGTGTACATTATCGAAGTGAATAAGTTTATTAATAGGGTCTTGATTACCAAAAAGCGATTTTGCCAGCGATTGTGTCAGTACAATTGTGTAAGGATCTTTAAACGCGATAGCCGTATTGCCTTCAATGAATGAATATTGAAAAATTTTAAAGATGTCTGTACCGGCTATTGCACCGTTAACGTATAATTTTTTATCACCTACAATTAATCCATGATTGCCTGTCCAGTCGCATTCAGCCACATACTCTATTTCCGGAATTTGTGTACGCAATGCGTCGGCCAGCCTTAATGATGTGGTTTGAAATGTAAGCGTATCACCATTGCTGTTGAAGTTTCTTTGCACTCGATAAACCGACTGATATTCCGGCAGGAATCTATCAAAGGAATGTTGATAATATACCCAAAGCCCGATTAGTAAGGCTACCGCCATGCCAATAGCGAGACCGGTAACATTCAACATGCTGTAACCAATGGTTCTGACAATGTTGCGCCACGCGCTTTTGAAATAATTTTTAAACATAAGTTTTAATTCAAAATGTAAAATTTAAAAGCCAAGTTGTCAATTGTTAATAGTGAATTGTGAATTTAAACCTGACAATTCACAATTGACCATTGACGTTTTCACTCTGTTCTCAAGCTTTTCACAGGATTTGCAATAGCTGCCCGAATTGCCTGAAAACTTACTGTGATTAATGTTATTACAAGCGCTCCAACTCCGGAAGCAATAAAAATCCAGAACGATATAGTTGTTCTATAATCATATTGTTTTAACCAGTTACTCAGATAATGCCACGCCAGAGGAATGGCGATAAAGCATGATATAATTACAAGCAATGCAAATTCTTTTGAAAGCATTTGCCATAAATTATACACGGATGCACCCAATACTTTGCGTACACCGATTTCTTTTTTGCGCTGTTCTGCAACAAATGATGCAAGACCAAATAATCCAAGGCATGAAATAAATATGGCTAAAATTGTAAAGAATGTTGCGAGTTTGCCAACACGTTCTTCATCGGCAAATCTTTTTGCATATTCTTCATCGTTAAAAGTATAATCAAATGGCGCATTCGGGTTATATTTTTTAAACACAGTTTCTATCTTGCTTAACGCATTTTTCACAGGTGCATCAGGCTTAATGGCAACTGTTATCACGCTGGCCCAATTTGGATCGTACAGGAAAACAGTTGGCTTTACCGGTCTGTAAGGAGATTCCATTATCATATCTTTTATTACGCCAATCACTGTATAGTTTTTATCGTCGAACTGAATTGTTTGATTAATGATATCACGCTTCATTCCGACCTGTTTTACCGCCGATTCATTTAAGATCATTGCTAAGCTGTCTGTTGCGAACTCCTTGGAGAAATCTCGTCCTTCCTTTACTTGCCAACCTATTGTTTTGCCAAAATCCTGGGTAACAGCTATCGTTCCAAAACTAGGCAGTGAGTTCGGGTCTTTCCCTTGCCAGTTGAAACCGATTTGGGTTGAATAAACTGATGTAGTTGGGCTTGAGGATTGAGCCATGTTTTCTACAACACCTGTGGCAAGCAGGTCGCCTCTCATCGCATCATAATGTCCGTAGAGATCGGGCGTGGACATGGGCACGGTTATAAGTCCTTTGCTTCTGTAATTGACGGGTCTGTCTTTGGCATATTGAATCTGGTTAAAAACAATAATAGTTCCTATAATTAATGCTATGGAAAAAGTAAACTGAACAACTACTAAAACTTTGCGCGGCAGTGATGCAAACCTGCCAACACGAAATGTTCCTTTTAGAACTTTGATAGGTTCAAATCTCGATAAATACAATGCCGGGTAACTGCCTGAAATTAATCCTGTGATAAGAGTAAATGCTATTGCGCCTAGCCAGAACAGAGCGCTACTCCAGGGTAGCTCGATATTTTTATCAGCAAGCTTATTAAATAATGGTAATAACAGCACAACGAAAATTATAGAAAAGACAAACGAGACCAATGCTACTACAATCGACTCGCTTAAAAACTGGCCGATCAATTGGTGACGGACAGAACCTACTGTTTTCCGGATACCGACCTCTTTTGCGCGTTTCTCGCTACGTGCCGTGGAGAGATTCATAAAGTTGATGCATGCAAGCATCAATACGAACACGCCAATTATTGAAAACAACCAAACAAATTGTATGCGGCCACCTGCTGCTTTTCCATCCTTAAACTCACTATACAAGCGCCATTTATCCATTGGAAACAGAACTGCTTGTTCTCTACCTTGGGTTTTGGCATTTTTGTGCACCATTACAACATTCTTTATTTTGCCTGTTTCTTTGCTCATGTCAATGTTATCCCCGACCTGTACAAATGCCTGCCATGAGTGATTGTTCCATTCTGTTGCCGCATCCTTCAGCCATTGTTCCGTTGTGACATATTTTTTCCAGGGCAAAAATAATTGTGCATCGTATAAGGTGGTGTTGTGCGGAAAATCTTCAAATACGCCGGCAACTTTATAATTATCCTTGTCATCAAGCTTTATTATTTTGTTGATAGGATCAGCGTCGCCAAAAAATATTTTTGCAAGGGAAGCATTTATCAAAATGGTGGAAGGATCAGATAGTGCATTTATATTTCCTTTCTGCATTTTTATGGAAAACATGGAAGGAAAATTTGATTCAACCCACATGCCACGGGCAGTGATTTTTTTCTCGCCAGCGACAAGTATATGGCCGAAATTCCACGATGACATGGATATGTTTTTGAAATCACTCCCGTACTTGTTACGTAATTCATCCCCAATCGGCATGCAAACCGCAACGTCTGTTGACATTTTGCCATCGTTGTCAATATAAGTGGTCACTACTTGTGCAAGTCGTTCATGATTGATGTGGTATTTATCATAGGTAATCTCATCCCAAATCCAAAAAGCAATTAACATGGCCACTGCCATGCCGGCTGCAAGACCCAGAATGTTTATTATTGAGTAAACCTTGCTTTTGGTAAGATTTCTCCAGGCGATTTTTAAATAATTCTTAAGCATAGATTTCAATTAAAAATGTAAAATTCAAAAGGCGACTTGTCAATTGTCAATGATGAATTGAATTTTAAACCTGGTCAATTGACAATTTACTCTTGACCCATTCTGGTCTTCACTCTGTTCTCAAGCTTTTCACAGGATTTGCAATAGCTGCTTTGATCGATTGGTAGCCAACTGCCAGCCACGCGATAGAAAAAGAGATACCAATAGTTAAAAGAAAAGTTAATGGTTCTATATTTATTCTGTATGCAAAACTTTGTAACCACTGATGCATGAAATAAAAAGCTAGCGGCGCAGCGATCAGAAATGCAATCGCAATGAGAAATGTAAATTCTTTCGAAAAAAGATAAACGATATTCGTCGCTGAAGCGCCCAGCACTTTTCGTACGCCGACCTCTTTTCTGCGTTGAACAGCCATAAAGGAAATGAGTCCATATAAACCAAGGCAGGAAATGAATATTGCAATGCCTGCAAATATTTTATACAACTGGGAAAGCTGTTCCTGTTGCTGGTAAAAGCTTGCAATTTTATCATCAAGAAACTGGTAGTCATAAACAAAATCAGGATAAGTTTTATTCCAGAGGTTTTCTATAACTGCTAAGGTTTGCTTTATGTTTTGTGGTTGGATTTTTATATTAATTA
>DASXOT010000149.1:0-3157 GCA_036494065.1 Chitinophagaceae bacterium | reverse complement strand
AAGTCTTTCAGAAAAGCAAAAATGTAAAGATCCGCCTGGCTGAACTCACGGAGATTGTGCCTGCTCAACATAAGATTGTTACCAGCAACGAGGAAATTGAGTATGATATCCTGGTGCTGGCTTTGGGAACGGAAACGAATTTCTTTGGAAATGATCAATTAGTTGCATCCTCCTTCCCAATGAAATCGACAGTAGAAGCATTGCAAATGCGTCATAAGTTGATCAGCAATTTTGAAGAAGCCCTGCTCGAAAAAGATCCGGATGAATTGCAACGACTGATGAATCTGGTGGTGGTTGGAGGCGGCCCTACAGGAGTTGAATTGTCCGGCGCCCTCGCCGAAATGAGAAGAGATATTTTACCAAAAGACTATCCTGAAATAGACTTCACCAAGATGAATATTTATTTGTTGGAAGGCAGTCCGAAAACATTGGGCGCTATGAGTGAAAAATCTTCCGCTGACTCGCGTGCGTATTTGGAAAAAATGGGCGTGACAGTCCATATAAATACAATTGTGAGCAATTTCGATGGCAGAAATGTTTTTCTGAAAGATGGTGGTATCATTCCATCCAAAACGGTGATATGGGCGGCAGGAGTGAAAGGTGCTGTACCCGCGGGATTGGACAAAGCTGTTATTGTGCGTGGCAATCGTCTAATCGTTGACCGGCAGAATAAATTAAAAGATTCTGACAGTATCTATGTGATAGGAGACCTTGCTTACATGGAAACTTCCAAATATCCGCATGGTCATCCGCAATTGGCATCAACAGCCATTCAGCAGGGAACGTACCTCGCAAAAAATCTTGTTAAGATCAATCGCGGTGATAAGAACCTGATCGATTTCGAATACTATGATAAAGGAGCCATGGCAACTGTAGGCCGCAATCTGGCTGTGGTTGATCTTCCACGTCCGCGGTTACATTTCCGTGGATTTGTTGCCTGGTTTATTTGGATGAGTTTGCACCTGATGCTGATACTGGGAGTAAAAAACCGCTTCTTTGTATTTGCCAATTGGGTATACAATTACTTCACACATGATCAAAGCCTCCGATTGATCTTTCCTGAGTTTAGCAAAACAAAAAAGAAATCAGAGGCTTTAGCGGGTCAGGTGAAATGAAAATATCACTTCGACTGACCTATCATTGATTGTATCCATCCGGTAGAAAATCCCACGATCAACAGTATGGCAATGATCAGCACTAACACGATCCAGACGGCGCCATTGCTTCTTTTTCGATGAACGACCGGGTAGCGTTTTGTTTCTACCGGTCTTACTTCGCGGGTCTTGATCAGCCTTCCCGCATATAATGACATAAAGTTATCTGCTTCCGCCTGTGTGGCTACGACTTGCTCGGCCACAAAATTTTCCTGGTCACCACGTACGTCGTACGCTTGCAGGGCAACAGGGAATTCATCTTTCCTGATATCCATAATGTGTTTTTATCGGTGAGTTAAAATTCCATGCCGATAATTTTTCAGATTAGGAAGATTTATAAAGTCTTTAAAAATTTCCTTGCTCTTGTGTGAAATGCAACGCTCTCGTAAGGCCAGCGTTCCTCGATCAGGAGTTTGATCTCCTGTGCGATTTCAGGATATTGCTTAGAGAGGTTATGCAGGATAGAGAGAGAAAAAGCTTTTATAGCGACAGGCTCCCCATTCGATGAAATGTATTGAAAGCATATATTCAAGATAGGTCCGTGAAATTTTTTGGGGATATTTATATGTTGCATCAGGCGCAGTGTGTTTCTTTTTATCGCATCATGAATGCCGGGTTTGTGTAAATTTTTAACCAGTTTGGAGAAATTTTTCGAGATAAGCGGGGGGTGGGCGATCACACAATAGCTCAGGGGCCATGCGGCGCGCTGGTTGACGCGGTATTCCGAGTGAAGAAACAGATCAAGCAATTCATCAAATCTTTTTTGCGAACTGCCGACCCATTTTACGATCTTATCACAATTGGCTTTGGAATGTTCAGCCAGTATGGTCTCGCGTAAGTTCATAAAAAAAACGCTGTCTCAAAAGTCATTAAAACAAAGGGCGCGACGGACACAAAGTATTTCACAAAGAACACAACGTTTTGCTGATAAGAAATGATCTTTTGTCTCCTTTGTGGTTCTTAGTGCACTCAGTGTTACTTATTCTTTTGAGGCAGCATTTTAATTCGTTATACTAGTTCCTTCGGGCACCGAATAAGCGCAGCAGGAAGAGGAAGAGATTGATAAAATCCAGGTAAAGATTCAAAGCACCGAGTATGGAAACTTTCTTTACATCTGATGCAGGCACGTTGGCATACTGAATGCCGGCGCCAATGTTTTTCAACTTCTGCACGTCATAAGCGGTAAGACCTGTAAATACAGCCACCCCGATAAAGCTGATAAGATAACTCATGGTATCGCTATGCATAAAGATATTGATAAGCGAAGCCACGATAATGCCGATCAATCCCATGAACAGGATGCGACCGAATTTGGTAAGATCCTGTTTAGTCGTATATCCCATGAAGGCCATAATACCAAACATCGCCGCGGCAGAAAGGAAACAAGCCAAAACGGAACTTGCCGCGTATTGCAGTAAAATAAAACTAAAGGTGATACCATTGAGTGCAGAATATACCACAAAGAGCAGCACCAATACGGGCGCGGATAGTTTCTGAAAACCAAAAGACATGAGCAGCACAAACCCAAGCGGCGCAAAAAGCACAACATATCCAAGCATATTAAGCCCGGTATGTGTATCGTTGATCAAATATTGTTGTATCAATTCAGGGTTGGATGCAAACAAATAAGCAAACAGCGCTGAGATACCGAGCGCCATAAACATGTAGGCAAACACATTTGCCATAAAGTTTTTCACCTGTGTTTGCTCCGCAGGTTGAATTAATGAAAGATCTGTAGACCTGTTAGCAGTTTGTGATTCCATAATTTTAAAATGATTTAGAGTAAAATTAATCAGGAATTGGCAAATGGCTAAGTTAAAATTAAAGCTGGTGATTTTCTTATAATTTATATTATGTTAAATGGCACAGGGGAAAAGAAGTAAAAATTGGCTTGGCTTCCGGCGTGAGAAATTCGAGATTACCCTATTAATGGGATTGGCGTAGCTTAGGATGAGAGGTTGTCTCAAAAAAGATATATCATTTTGATATACTTAAAGCTTCAT
>DASXOT010000148.1:0-4249 GCA_036494065.1 Chitinophagaceae bacterium | reverse complement strand
TTCAGATGTACATAACCAATTTCGCTTTCACTGGCACTGTCTACTTCCATACGACGTGTCAACTCCCATTCATTATATCGTAACATAGTTTCCGAAAATGCCGACATTGGTTTTATCTCTTGCGTATAGGGCTGCATCTGGCTGTTTAGGAGGCTAAGCTTTACAGCTACATTCACTTTGTTAGCAAGCAACATCGAGACATCCTGTACGTTTTTTACAGGCGCATCATCTACGGCTGTTATAATATCACCATCCTTGATCGAAAGATCTGGTTTGTCAAGTGGCGAAGATGACTCGGGATAGTCCGGGTCACTTTCATAAATGTGGTCGATCTTGATTCCTTTTGAATTTATCAACAGGCGAGCGCCCAGGAAGCCAGTTTGTATCTGGTCAGGAGAAGTTCTTTTATCACCACCGTAAACAAATGTATGCAACGTTGAAAGTTCGGATACCATTTGAGCAATCAGGTCATCCAACTCATAGCGATCGGTAATTCTATTGAGTAACGTTTCATGTTGTTTTCTCACAGCCACCCAGTCTACTTTATTCAAATCGCGATCATAAAAATAGTCACGCATCATGCGCCAGGCATCTACAAATATCTCATCCCAATCCTCAACAGGGTCAATTTGAAAATTCCAGTTAGCCAGTTCAATCTTGTTGGCATCCATGTCAATTTTTTGTCCATTTGCATCGCCACTCGCCATTACTCCACCTCTTTTGATTACAAGAATTTTCTTTTTATCTGCTGACATTCGGAAATAGCTTACACCGGAAGCAACCTCTGTTGGTTTAATATCCTTTTCATATTGCGTCTTCAATGCAAAAAGCTTTGCCGTTCCATCATCCCCGTATTCGAGCCAGTAAAGTGCGCCATCCCCCATAGAAAGACTTGCCAGGCTGCCCGCTTTGACAGGAACCGGGTATAATAATTTTTTAGCCACAGCCCAATCGATTGGTTTTGCCGGAGGTGGCGGTGGAGTTTTTGCTTTTGCATCCTTTGTGTTGCTGTTATCCTTAGAATCTTTGTTGGATGTGTCAGGTTTTTCCCAGGCATCTTTTTCTTTAAATGGAAATTTGTCTGAATTATCTATCTGTAGAGCATAAATATTTGTTGTTTGGTTATAATAAGGCTCTGGCTGCCTGGCACCCCAGGGCGAATATATCTTTGTATCAAATTTTCTGTCGGAAAGAAAATACATCCAATGATCGTTCGAAGACCATGCAGCCGTATAGCTGTCGAGCCGGTCTGACGTAAGCGCAGTCATCTTACCATTGGCGATTTCGACAGCGTTTATTTGCGAAGTCTGGTTTGCCAGCGCATGGGTGAACGTAAAGTATTGGCCGTTGGCTGACCAACTAATGTCGCCAATGCCGAAATCAGTGTCCGTATATTGAAACTTAATAGTACCAGCATTTGCATCAATCAGCCGGAGTGTTTCATCTTTGTCAATATAGGCGATATTTTTTCCATCAGGAGCAACACTGATAGCGCGAATAAGTATTTTACTGTTTTTTGTCAGTTGTTGAGCAGTCCCTGTTCCATCAGCAGCAGTTTTCCAGATTTCAAACTCTCCACTTTCATCTGACAAATAGATGAGCGTTCTCTCATCCAAAAAATGAACTTCCTTAAATCGTATGCCACTCTTACGATTTATTTCTACCCAGCGATCACCCTTTACGGGTGCCACAAACAACCGACCACGACTAATAATGGCAGCATAATTTCCCTTCGGTGAAATATCGGTAAATGTTATTGACTCAACAGGGTTTTTTATCCATTTTGGTTTACGCTGATCGAAATCGGAAGTGAGTGTAATATCGAGCATTGCTTCTTTGTTCGTTTCAATATCATAGAGCCAGAGATCGGCACCACGCTGGTAAACGATCTTAGATCCCGAAATAGAAGGCGATTTGATATCCCATTCCCGCGAAGATGTCAATTGCTTTAATGATTTTCCATCCTTATCCATCGACCATAAGTTCATAGCTCCGTCGCGATCGGAAACAAAATAAATATGGTCTTTATAGATCATCGGGTTGTAGCTGGTACCATCAAAATCACAGGTCAGGCATTTTGCTTCCTGTTTCCCGTCAAACTTCCAGAGCTGTTGAATAGTGCCACCTACATACCTCTTATTGTTACTGGGCTGCTTGGGCAATCTCGAAAAATATAAAATGCCATTTTCATCATAGCATCCATCGGAGACCTGGGCCAATGGTATAACATCAAAAGCTAAAGTGGTCGGATCAATTTTGATCATCTGTTCATCTGGTAAACTGCTATAGCGATTGCTTGTGTAAACGATCTTTCCATCATTTGTCCATGCTGCCGGTCTTATTCTTCCATCAAAATCATAAGTCAATCTTTTGGGAACACTTCCATTGATATTCATCAGGTATAAGTCGGAGGCACCTTCATACTGACCTACAAATACGATCTGTTTTCCATCCGGAGAAATGAGTGGATTTCTTTTTTCACCGGGGTTAGTGGTCAACCTGGTGGTGACGCTTGTTGACATATCATATTTCCACAGATCACCTTCAGCGGCAAATACAACTGTATTTTGATAAATAGCAGGAGTCCTGTAATAACCTTTTTGTTGAGAAAACAATGAACACGTAATTAATAAAAATGCAAGCAGGAAACTGGCGGAATACTTCATACAGAAAGTTTTGATTAATAAACGATGGTCTAAGGCAATGAGGTAGCAAATGTAAAAAATCGGCCTCAAACAGAGCCGTCAATTTGAAGAATGGTAATTTCTGTCCGTGGATGAATATTGTGACTGCTAGTAAAGCGGATAATCGGGTGCCGTTAAAAACTATTACTCATGCATCTTTGCAAGAGGGATGTGTTCCAGGCACCTGGCACGATAATGCGACGAATAGTAAACAAGGGATCGGTTTGATCTCTTTTTTCCGAGAGTTGAAAGGCGGCTTTGAAGCCGCGTTGCTTTATATGCTCGACGGCATTTTTATTCCACAAACCAAAGGGGTAAGCAAAATAGTTAACAGGTCTCCCGGTAATTTGCTCGAGTTGTTCTGAAGGTTTATCTACCTGTTTCACCCAGTCTTCGTCCAGGTATTTTTTTACATTGCTGTGATCCCAGGTGTGCGAGCCGATCACATTTCCTTCATCAGAAAGTTCTTTAACCTGTTCTTTGGTCATGTAGCCAGGACGTCCTAATGACACCGTCATAATAAAGAACACTCCCTTGAATCCATATTTTTTCATTTCGGCATCGGCAACAGTAAATTGCTCGGCCCGGGTGTCATCAAAAGTGATCATAACAGGTTTGGAGGGCAGCCGTGCACCTTTTACCAGGTAGTCATATAATTGATCCGGCAAAATAGTATGATAACCTTTGTCGGCCAATAGTTTCATTTGCGCATTGAAATTATCCACTGGCACAATATAATCTTCCGCTCTTTTAGAATCGGAGGAAGTCCAGTTTCGTATCTGGTGATAGCATAAAACGGGCACTTGCCGGCGATTTAGAATTGCAGATGGATCGGCGTCAGGCAAAACGACCGGATCGGCAATAGCTGATGGGGCATTGGTTATCGCACTCTGGATAGGACTGACGGATGCCAGTGAAGTACATCCGGAAAAAGAAACTAAAATGAAACCTAATAGAATAAATAAAAAAATATTCTGTTTTGGCTTTTCAAAAAGGTATTCCATAAGACGGATTATAAACGGGTGATGCTATAACGGTGAACAGGACAATTTATTTTCCTGCCAGCTATTCAAAAGATAAAGAATATTGCCGGTTTCAAGCAGGCGAAATCAACATCGAAAAACTCCGAAGTATAAACAGCAGAAACACGATATTTTTCCTAAGGGTGAAAACTTATTCAAAAAGATTATCCGCCCGCAGTACATTCATTTTATCATCGAAGTAAAATACAAATCTGTAGGACCTCTGGACCGAGTCTTTACCACCTGGAATTCTCTCAATTTCTGTGATGATAAATTTGTGTTCGATAAACCAGGCGGTTTCGCGATCGTCTGTCTTTTCCGCTGTTAGTTGGCCAAAGAAAACAGACTGGTAAGAATCACTTTTAAACAATTTGTTGGTTAAATACTCGTGGACATTTTCTTTCGCGAGTTCGGTTGCCGATCTTTTGAACTGGGAATGGCTCATTGCTGGCAAAAGCAGGAGTAAAAAAAG
The DNA here is from genome assembly GCA_036494065.1 of Chitinophagaceae bacterium. Classification (GTDB taxonomy): domain Bacteria; phylum Bacteroidota; class Bacteroidia; order Chitinophagales; family Chitinophagaceae; genus VBAU01. The sequence continues at coordinate 71 of DASXOT010000148.1, read as the reverse complement.
GAGTTTTGTCATGGCTAATTTTTTCAATGAAACAGTTCACATTGAATATATCGACAAAAAGAAGACGAAGG
>DASXOT010000147.1:0-2825 GCA_036494065.1 Chitinophagaceae bacterium | reverse complement strand
GATAATTTGTTTGTCATTTTATTTTTTTTGTTTTCTTAATTATTCTGTTTTAGCCATTCCTTAAAAGTTACTAATTCATCGGTGGCAATTTCTTTAGCCATTTCGATTTGTCTTTCGGAATTGGGACCCATGTAAGTGTACTTTTCAAAATACCCAAGCATTTCAGCTACTTCTTTTGCCCCTTCAAAAAAAGTTGAGAATACTTCAGCCGGCACTTGTGAATAACTGTACTCCTTGCCATTGACCTTAAATGCTTTGATAACATCATCAAAACTGTTCAACTCTGTAGCCAGTGAAAGATAATTGCGGTTTCCAACTTTTTCAGGTTGTGAAAATGCACCGGCAACCACTTTTCCCAGGTCGCCAATATCCGCCATATGAATAATTTTTTTTGTTGGATCAATGGGAAGCGTCCAACCGGTAGAACCATCTTGCTTAGGCTGAGGGTTCATCTGTCCAGCAAGATTTTGATAATAAAATGGTGCTTGAACAAATGTTGAATATTTAAAACCGGCACTCTTCACCAAATCATCCACCTTTGCTTTTGAAGTAAAATGAGGAACTCCAAACGCTCCTTTACTAATGATTTCAACATTTGGAAGTGTTGACCAAATAAAATGTTGCACTCCCGTTGCTTTTGCTGCTTCAATGGCATTTTTACCCTGAGTGATTTCGTCTGCATCTTCCCAAAAGTTAGTTACTACAAACACGCCATAAGCGTTTTTAAAAGCATTTTTTAAGGATTGTACATCTTTTAAATCCCCCCTGGTAACTTCATGCGCATTTCCTGAGTATTTTTCAGGATTACGGGTAATAGCTCTTACATTGTATGTGCCTTGATTGATCAAAGCATTTACAACGCCTTTACCCTGTGAGCCAGTTGCGCCAATTACTGCTATTGTCTTCTTTTCCATTTATTTTTTTAAAATTAGAGTACAAAGATGCAACGATGCCAATCCGATCAACGATGATAAATAACACTAAATTCCCGTGATAAATGTCACCCAGAACAGAAGTAAGAAAAAGGTTTGTGTAGTGGAAAACTACACGTAGCATTGCTGATGCCTGCCATTTTAAGGGCGCCTTTTTTTGTCAGGAGTTGATCTTGCTGTATTTTCATCTTTATTTCCTCTTTTAAGATGGTTCTCATTTTTTCGAAAAATTCATTGACTTCGATTCAACAGATTTCTTGGAACACATATCTGCTCATCCCTATATTCTTTCTATTCTCACCGGTGAACAGGAATCAATCCACAACTTCGGAAACGTCAAATATTCCTGGTATACAATACAAAATATCGTTTGAATCGCTATATTCATAATTCATAACAAGTCAATAATTGGGTTCTCATAAATTAAGCTCCGGGCAATTGAAAGTTGCCGCCACAGGTTTTCTCAGTTTGTTCTCACTGGTTGGTATTATGGTTTATGGGCTACCGTTCTTTTATGATTTTTGGTTCAAAGAGTATGGATGGTCACGCGCTACCATCACATCCGGAAATGCATTTGCAAAAATCATCGTCGGGCTGTTGGGTTTTTTTGCAGGATGGTTGGTCGATCGATATGGTCCGCGACGGCTTATGCTCGCCGGTATCTTAATGGGTGGACTCGCATTGATTGGCCTGAGCACGGTGACAGCGCTCTGGCAGTTCTATGCGTTTTATGTACTCACTGCATTGGGCTATATGTGCGGGGGCCCCCTGCCCAACCAGGTGCTGACTGCCCGTTGGTTCCACAAGTCGCGCGGCAAGGCCATGGGCTTTGCTTACATCGGCATTGGCGTTGGCGGCATGCTGGTACCGCAATTAGCGAAATCGCTCGATCTGCATTTTGGATGGCACCAGGCGCTTATCATTTTGGGACTGCTGATGATTGCTGTTGCGTTTCCAATGACCTGGATAGTCAAAGAAAATCCGGAAGCCATCGCAAAACAAAGCACCAAGGACTTTCCGAAAATTTCTTTTGGGAATATCCTAAAGAGCCGATCATTTTACCTGTTGATGATTGGGAGTGTGTGTTCAATCGGGGCAGTGAGCGGTACGAGTCAGAACCTAAAATTATTTCTTAGCATCGATTTGAAATATTCCCAGGCGGAAGCCGCGAATGTTATTTCCATGGTTCTGTTGTGTAGCATCATAGGACGTTTGCTGATGGGATGGTTGGCAGACAGGTTTCCGAAAAAATATGTCATGATCCTTATTTACACATTTGTCGGAGGAGCGATTCCGCTGCTTTATTTTGCTTCCTCAACTGGAATTATTTATTTGTTCGCTTTTATTTTTGGTATCGGGCTGGGGGGCGATTATATGATCATTCCATTAATGGCCGCTGAATTATTTGGTGTACGTGTAATGGGTCGCATCATGGGACTTATTCTAACCGCAGATGGGATAGCTGAAGCGTTGTCGCCTATGTTCGTCGGGTGGCTTCGCGATCGGGCGGGAAGTTATGCTAACGGATTTGTCGCATTAATTCTGCTCGCAATTATTGGCATAGTCGCAGTGGTAATGTTGCCCCGTAAAACGACCTTGAATAATGATTATATTTATAAGGAATGATCAACATCAAGCATGAATTAAAGCCAACGGTTCTTATAGGCAAACTCAATAGATTTTGGGAATTGTCCGGAGAAAAAATAAACCTGCTTGAAAAAAATTTTGACGAGAGTAAGGGATCACCGGTATTTACAGTAAACGGAAGGTATACTACTAAAGGATGGACAGAATGGACGCAGGGCTTTCAATACGGTTCGGCCATTCTTCAATATGACGCTACAGGAGATAAATCTTTCCTTGAATCAGCCAGGAAAAAAACGGTGGATGTAA
>DASXOT010000146.1:0-2327 GCA_036494065.1 Chitinophagaceae bacterium | reverse complement strand
TGGCCGGACGCGGTGACGGCAACAAGCAACAGTAAAGTTAGGATAGGGTAATATTTTGTTTTTTGCCTGGTAAACATGTTTTAGCTATACTACTCGTTCAGCCGTTTCCAATCAATAAAAATAGTAGATTTTTTTGAGGGAAAGGTTGTGTTTTTCGTGCTCCACGGGGGTGAGTTATTTTACTTGCGATGAGGTATTTACCCGGCTATTAATGATTGCACACCCGGAGAAGAACGAAAACCAAGTTCCGCTTAATTGTATTCTTTTAATTTATTTTACAAAAAATAAGAGTATTAGATTATAGATAATAGTTAATGACTGATAATAACTAAAAGATAAAAGTGGGTAAAATGACAATCCCAAACCTGGCAGGAAAGATTTTTTTAATCGGAGTAGTTGTTTTTTTATTGTCGTGCAGGTTCAGGACTTCCAATCCTGAACGCGGCGTCAAAACGGGTGGCATTTATTTCGACTATAAAATAAAGGGAGAGGAGAAAGACGGCAAAGTGACCGTGTATCTTCAATTTAAGGAAGGCGGCCCCAATGGTCCGTCGCTTATTTTGAATGATCCCGCGAAAGTGGAATTAGACGGACACGCCATCGACCGAGATAATGCGAAAGTGACCGGTGCTTATTATGAGATCCAGCGATCAGCCGATTCATTCGAAGGGAAACACATCATCGTCTTTACCGATCTCGATGAAAAAAAATATAATGAAGAATTCCAGTATCATCCATTCGGTTTGCAAAAAGAGATCCCGGCTATCATCAATCGCGGTGATATAATGTTTGATTTGAAAGGTGTGAAAAACATGGATGCGATAAGGGTTGCCGCTACTGATACATCGTTCGCCAGCCGCGACATCAATGAAATTGACACGGTGAGGAATGGCAAATTGATACTGGCTGACAGTAAATTAAAAAGTCTTGTCGATGGCCCTATCATTTTAATGCTGTCCAAAGAGACGGATGAACCTATCCGGAACGCGACAAAAGGAGGAGGCAGAATTGTGATCGATTATGGCTTGCAGAGGGAGTTTGAACTGCGATCTTCAGCATCTCAATGATCTCTTGCGTGATTCAAATTTTTGATATGGAAGTTCCACCGCAACATCTTACTTTTGCGGCCGGGAAAATCAACCTAACAAGAAACAATAAGCAGGTATGCCGGGCCAGTTAAAAGAAGTTCGCAACAGGATCAAATCAGTACAAAGCTCACAGCAGATCACTAAGGCTATGAAGATGGTGAGTGCAGCGAAATTGCGCCGTGCGCAGGATGCCATTATTCAAATGAGGCCTTATGCAAAAAAATTGCAGGAGTTGTTGAGCAATATTGTGAGCAATAATGATGGAGGCGAAGGAATGAGCCTTGCTGCCGAACGCCCGGTTGAAAAAGCGCTGTTGATCGTTATTACCAGTGATCGCGGCCTTGCGGGCGCTTTTAATTCCAATCTCATCAAACTTGCAAAACAAACGATCAAAGAAAAATATTCTTCGCAATTTGCCAAAGGCAATGTAATGATCTGGAGCATTGGAAAAAAAGGGTGGGAGCATTTCCAAAAAAATAATTATAAAGTAGATGCCTCGTTCAAAGATATTTTTCTTCAGTTAAGTTTCGGAGCTGTACAGCAGGCAGCGCAGGCTGCCATGAAAGCCTTTGAAGAAAAACAATTTGATGTAGTCGAGGTTATTTATAGCGAATTTAAAAACGCAGCCACACAACGTTTCGTAGTTGAACGTTTTTTGCCCATACCAAAAGTGGAAAAAAAGCCAGGTGCAACAAAAGCAGATTTTATCTTCGACCCGGCAAAAGAGCAATTGATTGCTGAACTGATGCCAAAGATCCTCAACACACAATTATATAAAGCGGTTCTCGATTCTTACGCCTCTGAACATGGTGCCCGCATGACGGCCATGGACAAAGCGAGTGATAATGCAAATGAAATTTTACGCAACCTGAAAATTTCATACAACCGCGCAAGACAAGCTGCGATAACAACCGAACTGACAGAAATTGTGAGTGGCGCTGCTGCTTTACAAGGATAAGTTTTGATTGATAAGCCGGCGATTATTTCTTAACTATTGTTGATAAAGTTTTTGGAAAGAAAGAACGGCAATGCCTAGTTTCGTCATTGGCAATTACATTTTATTTAGAAGTACATTCAAGTTTATGGAAATAGCTAATCTTATCCCGCATATCGAAGCGTTGATCTTTGCTAGTGATAAACCGTTGAGCACGCTGGAGATTGTTGAACTGGTAAACAATGCTTTTGGCTTTATGGACGAAAAGATCCTGCTGGACCAGGTGGAAGCAGCCATAGATGGAA
>DASXOT010000145.1:0-6672 GCA_036494065.1 Chitinophagaceae bacterium | reverse complement strand
CCTCCTACTTTTTTTACAGGAAATAAATGAAAAAAACCGATCCTGGAAAGGACCGGTTACTGCTTTTAAATGCTCTATGAGAAAACTTAGTTCTTGATAATTTTTTGATCGAAAAGTTGGTAGCCACAAACAGCTCTGATGAAATAGGTTCCCTTTTGCAAAGACGATAATGAAATCGTTTCTGTTTGACTGCTGTTGGCAACTTCGAAAGCTTTTACCTGTTGGCCATTCGCATTGTATATTACAATACTCAGTTGTTTATTTTGCCAGGAAGAAGGCAAGGTGATCCTCAGATCATTTACCACCGGGTTTGGAAATGCAGTTAAGCTCATTGACGTTTTTTGCTCTCCCAGGTTAATGATGCGAACTGGTGAATATGTAAACTTGCCATCATTATCCACCATTTTTAAACGATAATAAATCAAACCCTTTTGTCCAGCGACAGATTTGTCCAGGTAAGTATATTCCGCATCGCCTCCTTTAATTGCAGATCCGAAAACAATGCTTGTTGTTGAGAATGTCTTGCCATCTGTACTATGTTCCAATTCATAATAATTGAAATCAATTTCCTGGGCGCTTTTCCATGCAAGAGTGACATTGGGCTTTGTGTATTGCGCAGAAAAATCGATTAGCTTAACAGGAAGGGTAATCGAAGGATTTAAATTAAATTGCTTGAACCAAATTGAATTTAAACGAAGGCCCGGATCGCTTGAAAAAGAAGATGTCGATGTTGAATCAATCACGGGAGCTCCGGCTGTCGGAGTTATGGCAAGAAGCGCAGGGCCTTGTCCCAGGAAGGAAACATTTCCATTTTCAGCACCTACAATAAACTTGATATCATTTTTATTTAAGTAAGTATAGGTGGCCATAAATCCAACATTGGATGTATCAATTCCAATGCCGTTTGCCGTGGTTCCTTGAGATAATACATCAGAGCCGACCAGGTTCTTAGCCCCATCAACCAGGTCATTAATCAGGTTTTCATTATTCGTACTTAATGAGGTACTATTGGTAGTAAGTATACTGCCGAGTGAATATTTTACGGAATCGGCTTTTTCAAATTGAACAAATTCTGCCACCGAACTTCCGTCTCCATCAACATCCAAAGCAGTTACATAAAACTTTTGGATTTTCGCAAACTGGCTTGTTCCTGCACGGTAAAATTTCATGTCAAATTCCATCCAGGCATAGGAGTTAGCCGGAATTCCGCCAGGAATACCTACCTGTGGTTGAAAGGCTTTATCCCAGCCCGTGTTTGTAACATCAGCCGAATAAATCTGGACATTAGAAGCCGACCGTTTTGTAATTTGGATAGTCGCATCCAGTCCATAAGATACATTATTGAATTTATAAGTAGCTCCATCCTGTTTATCATTTCCTGCAATTAAAACAGGATTACTGAACGAAAGTTCCGAGGGAGCACTGCAAATAGAAGGTTTGGTAAAGTCAATAAGAGATACTTTTGCCCCCTGCACATTACCGCCCGTACAATAAGCATTGACAGTTGCCTGCCAGTCGCCATCATTTATCAGGTTGTTAGAAATGTTCATCGTATCAATGGCATAACTGGGTGTGCCAAGCACAAGCACGTGACCATTACCCATGATATGAAAATCATGAGAGGTGTAAAATTGTGCATTAGCGACATATATAGTTGTAAAATCAAATTGCATATCGGCATTTCCGCCATTAGACGGCCATGCTTTAACAATAGAATTCTTAACTGTATCAAGAACGGTATGTGATCCGTTACCCTGACCTTGAGCCATATAGTTACCTCCTGACTGAACGTAACTATTGCTGTAAAACCTTCTGCTGTCAGGTTGCGCCTGTATATTATTTCCAATTACCACTTTGGCGTTTGTAAAATTCACATAACCACCATTCATTGTAAAATCACCCCCATTGGTAAGGTCTTCAATCAGACCGCCATTCAACACTTTTAAACAACCGGTAGAGGCAATAGTTATATCTCTATTACTAAATTTTAGCGTATCACCGCTTATATTCAGGTTTCCTGAAATGTTCAGATCACTATTTATATCGTACACAACTTTATAAGTTATATTGATAGTCTTTCCAAAACTAATAGTACTGCTGGGTACTATTCCGCCGGACCAGGTAGAAGCGCTGCTCCAGTTACCAGCGGCTATCGTAGTGTACGTTTGTGTGCTTGCAAACGTTGAAATAAACAGCGCCGCAAGGGAAGTAACTAATTTAATTTTCTGAAAGGGTACAAATGTTTTCATTTCTAAAAATTTAGGGTTCACGGTTATCAGTTACTCATAGATACTGGAACTGGCCTAACATTATTTAGAATATTGGTAATAAAACTCCGCATCTGAAGAAAAAGTAAAAATGATCCAGGCAAATCCGGTCTGATAAAAAGTCGAAGTAAAAGTGGAAGAGGAAAATACTCTTGCTGTAGGTAAAGTTACTTTCATGGTCGGATCAATTTTTTCTTCAGGGTTAGGATTAAATCGAGCACCAAGGTAATTAAGGGTTTCCGATTATGCAAGCCTGCTGACGAAATTTTACTCTATTAAAATCGTATTTTATGCAAAAAATATAAATTAATTTGATTGTTCATCAACCAGTTACAACTAAAAAAAATTATTAAAAAAAATTTATGAAAAAGAAGACCGTATTTTCCGAATAGTAAAAAAAGTAAGAGAGATGTATTTTTTTGAGTGAAGCAGGACTTCTTCTAAGATTTTATACCCAAAGCATCCATGAATTATTACCCTGTCGATAGCTCGTTTATTTTAAGTAATGAATTACAAAGGCGGCCGATAATGACCGCCCTGAAATTTTTTTGAGTTTCTATTCCCGCTTTTTATGATTTATACTGGGGTATTAATCCATTGGCCAACTCAATCATTTTCTTCATGCCATCTTCAGGCAGATTCCCTTTTTTGAATTCTGCCATCACATCGGGCAGTTTGTTTTCCATTTCCATTAAGAAATGCTCTTCAAATTCTTTCACTCTCTTTACAGCTACGTCGCGCAGCAAGCCCTGCGTTCCTAAGTAAATAATAGCTACCTGCTTTTCGACCGATACAGGCGCATATTGTGGTTGTTTCAATATTTCAACATTGCGCGCACCTTTGTCCAAAACAAGTTTTGTGGCGGCATCAAGATCACCACCAAATTTGGAAAACGCCTCCATTTCCCTGTAAAGCGCCTGGTCAAGTTTTAATGTACCGGCAACTTTCTTCATTGATTTGATCTGCGCATTACCACCAACACGACTTACAGAGATACCCACGTTAATGGCTGGACGGATACCGGCATTAAACAAGTTTGTTTCAAGAAATATTTGTCCGTCGGTAATAGAGATAACATTCGTAGGAATATAGGCTGACACATCCCCCGCTTGTGTTTCTATCACAGGCAGCGCAGTCAATGAGCCGCCTCCTTTTATTAAATGTTTGATGCTGGGCGGCACGTCATTCATATTTTTTGCCACGTTATCATCGCTAATAATCTTAGCTGCCCTTTCCAATAAACGACTATGCAGGTAAAATACATCTCCGGGATAAGCCTCACGACCGGGAGGGCGGCGAAGCAGTAACGACACTTCACGATAAGCCACAGCCTGTTTTGAAAGATCATCATAAATGATCAGTGCGGGTCTTCCCGTATCACGGAAGAACTCTCCAATAGCGGCGCCTGCGAATGGAGCGTAGAATTGTAATGGAGCCGGATCGGAAGCGGAAGCTGCAACAATAATAGTGTAGGCCATCGCACCAGCATCCTGGAGTGTTTTCATTACGTTGGCGATGGTAGAAGCTTTCTGACCCGTTGCCACATAAATGCAATAAACGGCTTTGCCCGCTGCAAAGAATTCTTTCTGATTTATGATCGTATCAATGGCGATAGCTGTCTTCCCCGTTTGGCGGTCGCCAATGATCAATTCACGCTGTCCTCTTCCAATCGGGATCATTGCATCAATTGCCTTTATTCCAGTTTGCAACGGTTCTTTTACCGGCTCGCGAAAGATTACACCCGGTGCCTTACGTTCAAGTGGCATTTCAAAACGTTCGCCTGCAATTGGACCTCTTCCATCAATGGGTTCACCCAGGGTATTCACAACACGACCCACCATCCCTTCACCTACTCTGATTGACGCAATCTGGCCGGTACGTCTAACCTTTGAGCCTTCCTGTATATTTTCCGTTTCACCCATTAATACCACACCAACATTATCCTCTTCGAGGTTCAATGCAATTGCCCTAACACCATTTTCAAATTCTACCAATTCTCCATAGCGAACATTGCCAAGTCCATATACACGGGCTATTCCATCACCCACCTGTAATACTGTGCCCACTTCTTCCAATTCAACACTCGAATCAAAACCACTCAACTGCTGACGAAGTATCGCACTTATTTCATCTGGTTTTATATCTGCCATAATTAACCCCCAACCCCTTAAGGGGAATTTTAGATACTTTCTGTAGTATCGTTATTGTTTAAAACTAGCTATTTAAAGGATTGTCCTCCTTACACCCCTTTAGGGGAGGTTATCTAATCCTGTAAACAAAATCATTATTCTCAAAACTTCTTGAAATCCGTTTTAACTCATAGGCAATGCTTGCATCAATTAATTTATCACCTGCTTCCAAAACAAATCCGCCAATGAGATCTTTATCAATCACTGTCTCTAATTCTATGTTTTGCATTTCGCTGGTCTTTTTTATCTGATCAACAATAGTCTTTTTTAATTCGTCATTAATAGGAGATGCCGTTGTGAGCCGGATCGTGTGAATATTTTTGTGCGCTTTATATTGAGAAATATAGGCTGTGATTATTTCAGGTAAATTGCTTTCCCTGCCTTTTACAATGAGCAAATGAATAAAAGAATTGGTAATAGTACTGATATGCTTTTTAATGACTGCATCGACAATTTGCTGTTTCTTTCCGGGGTTTATTACCGGGCTTCGTAAAAGAGTAACAAAATCCCGGCTGTCTTTGATCAATTCGTGCAACCATTGCATGTCCGCAAATATGCTTTCCAGCTGACCTTTTTCAATGGCGAGGTCAATGATTGATTTGGCGTACCGGGCTGCAAGACGGGGATTTGGCATTCTGTTAAATTCGCAATGAAAAATGCAAAATTCAAAACTGGTGAATCATTCTTTGAATTTCACATTTTGAATTTTAATTCTGATTTAGATCTACTTCGTTCACAATACCTTTTATGTGCGCCTCCTGTGCCTCTTTACTGCTCAGCTCTCTGCGCAATATTTTCTCTGTTACTTCTATCACAAGCTTTCCAACCTGGTTTTTGACCTCAGTGAGCGCAGCCATTTTTTGTGCATTGATAGCTTCCTGCGCGTCAGTGATAATTTTATTGGACTCCGCCTTAGCCTGGTCTTTTGCTTCATTAATAATTTTATCTTTCATTTCCCTTGCTTCTTTTAACATCTGCGCTCTTTCTTCACGCGCTTTTGCAAGCAAAGCCTCATTCTCATTTTTCAACTGGGCCATTTCCAATTTTATTTTCTCGGCCTGTGCCAAAGAATCGGCAATAGTCTGTTCACGTTTTTGCAATCCACCGAGAATAGCAGGCCATGCATATTTTCTAAGGATGATAAACACAACCAGGAATGCCAGAAGCGTCCAAATGATCAATCCTAAAGCGGGTGTAAGTAATTGCATAAAATCTTGCCCTTTTTCAGAGTTTTTGTATCAACCCCAGGACAAAGAGTTGTTTAAATTTGAATAATACTAATCGTGCCGAAAGAAAATCCGTTGTTGGCAGGTTTATTCATTCAGCGTCATCAAAAGAACTCAGTGTTCAAACTAAAAACCTCAAGTTCATCCATCAAGTCTTGATGAATGTTGAAACTGCAACCCCGATTGGCCGGGGTGCAGTTAGTTTTAACCGATGAACATAGCAAGGATGCCCACGATAACCGCAAACAACGCAACCCCTTCAACAAGAGCTGCTGTAAGGATCATGTTTGCACGAATATCATTGGAAGCTTCCGGCTGGCGTGCAATAGCTTCTACAGCACCTTTACCAATCTGCCCAATCCCGATACCGGCACCGACCGCGCCTAAACCAGCACCGATTGCTCCACCTGCGTTTCCTATTGGTGAGGCTAACAAAACATTGAATAAATCCATGATACTTGTTTTATAATTATAAAAAAAATTATACAATTACTGCATCGTCATGTTGGCCATCGGCACCATGTCCACCTTCGAACGCCTGACCGATAAAAACAGCAGTCAACGTTGTGAAAATGTATGCCTGTAAAAAAGCAACCAGCAACTCGATAAAATAAATGAAAATAACAAACCCTACAGAAAGCGGCGAAAAGCTCCACCCGATGGCCGTGTTCAAGGCACCAAAAATGAAGATCAAAGAAATCAAACAAATAATAATGATATGCCCGGCTATCATATTCGCAAACAAACGTATCATCAATGCAAATGGCTTTGTGAATATTCCAAGTATTTCAACTGGTATTAAAATGATTTTTACAGGCAGCGGTACATTCGGCGGCCAAAAAATATGACCCCAGTAGTGTTTATTCGAGCTGAACATGATAACGATGAAAGAGATAGCAGCCAATACGAACGTAAAGGCAATATTTCCTGTAACATTTGCAGTGCCTGGAATTAAACCCACCAGGCTATTAATAAGGATAAAAAAGAATA
>DASXOT010000144.1:0-5290 GCA_036494065.1 Chitinophagaceae bacterium | reverse complement strand
CTGCGAAGATTAGGAACAGACTATATCGACCTTTACCAGATTCACTGGCCCGATGTGACTACGCCTATTGAAGACACAATGGGAACTATCGCTCAATTAATAACACAGGGAAAGGTGCGCTACGCCGGTGTTTGCAATTATGACGCTGATCAATTACAGGAGGCGCAGAAATATATTGATCTCTTGTCCAACCAGGTGCCTTATAGTCTCGTCACCCGAAAAATTGAAAAGGAAGTAGTGCCCTATTGCGTCAATAATAATCTATCTATCATTGCATACAGCCCATTGGAAAGAGGATTGCTTACCGGCAAGATAAAACCGGGACACCAATTTGTCGAAGGCGATCATCGGCCAGGGCTCAATTCATACAAACCTGAAAACATTACAAGAACAAATGCTTTCCTTGAAAAAATAAGACCGCTGGCAAACGAAAAAAAAGTAACACTTTCTCAACTGGTAATCCGGTGGACAATTGAACAACCCGCTGTGACGACTGCACTGGTGGGTGCACGCAATGCAAAACAGGCGATTGAAAATGCCGGAGCGTTAGAACTGAAATTATCCAGGGAAGAGATTGATTTTATAACTGAGCAATCGAATGAACTAAACCTTGTAACCACTAATGATGGTTGAGTCAATAATGCCTAGTTAGCACCCGCCGCTTTTTTGAATAAAGCATCGAAATCAACTTCCCATGTTTCTCCAAGATCATAAGAATTTTCTATCAGTTCATGCACGGTATTCTTATCGGGATCATACGTTATCGCCATTCTCCTATGCACCATTTGTTTTTTAGAATCACCTGTGGTTACCGCCAGGAATAAAATTTTATTTTTCTCGGAATTCACTTCCTGAAAATTCCTGATATCGCCACTTTTACCGGCCCAGCACATCTTGAATTTTTGGGTGGCATCATCAAAGAAACTTATACTTTCTCCCCTATAATCGCCCGACAACCATCTAAATTTCTCATCCACGGAACAACCTCCGTAAAATTTTGTCACCGTGTCCACTGCCACCTTATTTTCATAGTTATTGCCAATATATACGTCCCAGGTTCCTACAAAAAAATCGAGCTTTTTGTATTTGTCATTGTACAGGCATGGCGTAGCATTTTTTATCATTTTTTCATTCAACCCGATAAAAGAAGGATCCGAACGAATCCCCGCAAAAGCAGTGTCTTCGAGCCTTTTTGAAAACGATGCACCGTTACTTGCCGCAAGACCAAGAAATTGTAATGCCCTTTCCTTATCATTCAAACCCGCATAGCTTTTTGCAAGTTCAAATCTCAGCTCATTAATAAAACCCACAGAAAGCTCCAATGGATATATATTCATAAAACTGTTGACTGCTTCTTTATACTTTGCCTGCTTCACCTGGGCCATGCCGAGATAATAAAACGAAAAAGTATCCTTATGATTTGCAGATAAATATTGCGTGAATTGCTTTTCCGCTTCAGACCATTTCTTATTTCTGTAGGCTTCGTAAGCCAGTGTGTTTGTATTGGTCTGGGCTTTTACTGCCGCCATTGCCAGGAAAGAGATCAATATAAAAGCCCATTTGCTTATACTTCCCATAACAGTCTAATTTAGTTGGGTAATTAAGCTATTATGCTGTAAAAAAATTGCAAAATCATTTCGACCAATTGTATATTATCGTCGATAAATTTCTAAAACCCCGTATTTGTTGATACTTTTTTTATGGCTGATTGAAAAATATCCGGGCTTCAGAATTTTGAAATTTTGAAATTGGGGAATTTTAGAATTACAATTGAGTGGTTGTTTCTGGTCATCTCCTGCGTTTAATACGCGCGGGCGAACAGTACTCTTCTTGCCGAAGGGTTGCCAGTTAAAATGCATTTTCCATTTTCCTGTTCGGCATCAAGTGGTATACAGCGAATAGTCGCTTTGGTCTTCTCTTTTATCGTTTCCTCGGTGGCAGGCGTTCCGTCCCAATGAGCAGAAATAAATCCCGTTTTATCATCCAGCGTCTTTTCAAATTCATCCCATGTTTCCACTCTTGTGATATGCTGATCGCGATATGCCTTCGCCTTTTCAAACATTGCTTGTTGAATATCGCTGAGTAATTGAATAACATAAGTTGCCAGTCCATCAAGCGAAACGCTTCTTTTTTCCTTCGTATCGCGTCTTACCACCTCGGCCACGTTATTTTCAAGATCTCTCGCACCCAGCGCTATACGCACAGGCACACCTTTCATTTCATACTCGGCAAATTTCCAACCCGGGCGACGGGTATCGTCATTATCAAACTTCACCGAAATGTTGGCCGCCTTTAATTCTGTCATCAATTGCCGCGCTTTATCATTGATCTTCTGTTGCGCCACAGTATCCTTACTCGATATAGGCACAATGACAACCTGCAATGGCGCAATCCTCGGTGGCAATATCAAACCATCGTCGTCGCTATGCGCCATCACGAGTGCTCCAATCAGTCTTGTGCTTGCGCCCCAACTGGTAGCCCAAACATATTCTTGCTGATTATCCCTGTTTAAAAATTTTACGTCAAATGCCCTGGCAAAATTCTGGCCCAGGAAATGGGAAGTACCAGCCTGCAATGCTTTTCCATCCTGCATCAACGCCTCAATGCAATAGGTATCCTCTGCGCCCGCAAATCTTTCGCTTTCTGTTTTTATGCCACGAATAACCGGCATGGCCATGTATTCTTCTGCGAACGTGGCATACACGTTCAGCATTTTCTTTGTTTCTTCAATTGCCTCTTCTTTTGATGCATGGGCAGTATGTCCCTCCTGCCAGAGAAATTCAGCCGTGCGTAAGAATAATCTTGTTCTCATCTCCCATCTCACCACGTTGGCCCACTGATTAACCAGCAGCGGCAAATCCCGGTAGGATTGTATCCAATCTCTATACGTATTCCAGATGATAGCTTCACTGGTTGGCCGAATGATCAATTCTTCTTCCAATTTTGCTTCGGGGTCAACGATCAGTTTTCCTTTTGCAGACGGATCTGCCTTCAATCTGTAATGTGTAACTACAGCGCATTCCTTGGCAAATCCTTCAGCGTGCCCTTCTTCTTTTTCTAAAAAACTTTTAGGAACAAACAAAGGGAAATATGCATTTTGATGACCCGTTTCTTTGAACATCCTATCCAATTGGTCCCTCATATTTTCCCATAATGTATAGCCATACGGCTTTATCACCATGCAGCCTCTTACTGCAGAATAGTCAGCCAGGCTTCCCTTTATGACAAGGTCATTGTACCACTGCGAATAATCTTCAGCTCTTGATGTTATTTCTTTGCTCATGTTCTGGTTTCTTGTTGCTGGTTAAGGTTTCCAGGTTGTGTTATCAACTCCTTTTATAAACAGATTTATCTTTTCCTCTAATATTTCCAATTTCGAGTGAAGATAGTTATACAAATCTTCATCATGCAAGGACTTAGTTTTATACGGGCTTTCCAAATGATCAATCGTTTCGTCATAACCCACAGGAAAGGTTTAGAAAAATATGATAACAGAAATCCGAACCCAACAATTAGCAACCAGATCAACTTTAGTTTTTGGTTAACTTTAAATAACTCAATTTTACCATGCGATGGCAGACAATTTGTTGCTCAATCGTTTGAGTTCTTTCAAACTGGAACAAAAATAGTAACTTCAATTATATAACCGATTAAACTTGTTGCCATGAGATCTTCAATTTTACTTTTGGTTTTAGCCGCCGTGATTTTTGGAAGTTGCACTTCAGCTTATAAAACCGGCCAGACTCCTGATGATGTTTATTTTTCTCCGCAACGCCCGCAAGATGAATATGTGAACGTAAAGGACAATGATGACAGCCGCTACTACGGCGACGATGTATACTCCGATGACGAATATCTACGGTTAAAAGTGCACAACAGGTTGATGTGGTCTGAACTGGATGATTATAATTATGACCCCGTTTACAGCTATGGGTATAATAATGCGTGGGATTGGAGCAGCCCGTGGAGTCCATACGCTTCATGGAACTATTTCTACAATCCCTATTGCTCACCGATCTTTTTTTCTAAACAACCCACCCTGGCTTACAGTCATCCAAGAATATTCAATTTGAATACTTACAACAGTCCGCAGTTGACCAATACCAATTACCTGAATCGAAAAAATGGTATTTACAATAATAACTACAACAACAATAGCTACAACAGGCCGATAAGAATGGTTGGCGTAAACCCTTCAAATAACAACGGTTCCAGCAGCACCGGTAATTTCTTAAGAAACGTTTTTACCGGTTCTTCAAACAATAGCGGCAATAATAATAACTCTTCTTCCAGCAATTCAGGAAGAAGTTCCAGTAGCTCCAGTGGTTCGAGTTCATCTGGTGGCGGAGGTGGCGCGCCAGTAAGAAGATTTTAACCCGTGACGGTCATTGCAGGTAAATCACTCTAAAGATCTCATTCCGGGAATAAGTCCTCAGCGACTTCAGGTTCTCACTGTATCATCAAATAATCTTTGTGACATGAAATCCATACTTTTCATAACAGCTACTCTTTTATCTTCTCTTGCCTCTTTTTCACAGGAGCCTGCCGATGCGTTACGTTATTCGTGGTATACACAGGGAGGTAGCGCACGTGAACAGGCAATCGGTGGCGCCATGGGCTCACTGGGAGGGGATATTTCTTCTTCGTTTGTAAACCCTGCAGGGCTCGGATTTTATCGGACCGGTGACCTTGTCTTTAGCCCGGGTTATAATTTTCTAAATAACAAATCAACTTATTTAGGGAGAGCAGAAAAAGATAAAAAGAACTATCTCAATTTCGGAACAACTGGTTTTGTTATTGACGCAGGGGGAGACGATAAAAAATGGTCGGCGTTTAGTGTTGCAGTGAACCGAACGGCTAATTTTGGCAGTAATATTTTATACCGCGGCGAAAACAATCAAAGCTCTTATTCTGATAAATTCCTGGAAGAAATAAGGAATGGGAATGTAACAGACGCAAATGCTGTAGCCCAAAATTTTCCGTTTGGAACGAGTCTCGCTTTTAATACTTATTGGATAGACACGGTTGCCGGTGGCAGTACCGGGAATTATCAATTCAAGACACGCGCTCCTATAGGAACCGGCTTGTTACAACAAAATGCTATTGAAAACAGTGGCGGAATCACTGAAATAGCCTTGGCGGGCGCTACCAATCATAACAATAAATGGCTGGTGGGAGGCACACTGGGAATTCCCATCCTGTATTATAAACGTGCAGCTACTTTTGTCGAAGCCGATGCTACGACAGATCCGAATAACAATTTTGATTTTGCTTCATTCACTGAAAATTT
>DASXOT010000143.1:0-9416 GCA_036494065.1 Chitinophagaceae bacterium | reverse complement strand
GAGACAAAAGGTAGAACTCGAACAGCAGGTAAAGGAACGTACATCTGAATTAAAACAATCCCTGGAAGATT
Source organism: Chitinophagaceae bacterium (assembly GCA_036494065.1). Classification (GTDB taxonomy): domain Bacteria; phylum Bacteroidota; class Bacteroidia; order Chitinophagales; family Chitinophagaceae; genus VBAU01. The sequence continues at coordinate 9,345 of DASXOT010000143.1, read as the reverse complement.
TAAGGGCGGCTCAAACCCAATTAGTGCATTCAGAAAAAATGGCTTCCCTGGGTGAATTGACCGCAGGTGTGGCACATGAAATTCAGAATCCGCTCAATTTCGTCAATAACTTCGCAGAAGTTAGTACCGAACTGTTGGATGAAATGAAATCCGAACTACAAAAAAATAATAGTGAAGAAGCCGTGGCTATTGCTGCCAGTGTAAAGGAAAACCTTGAGAAAATAGTCTATCATGGCAATCGCGCCGATTCGATCGTGAAAGGTATGTTGCAACATTCGCGGAGTAGCAGTGGCAAAAAAGAGCTGACCGATATCAATGCACTGGCAGATGAATTTCTTCGATTGGCTTACCATGGCTTGCGAGCAAAAGACAAATCTTTTAATGCGAAATTTGAAACGAATTTTGATCCTTCGATTGAAAAAATTAATGTTGTACCTCAGGATATTGGGCGGGTCATCCTTAACCTTATCAACAACGCTTTTTACGCTGTAACCGAGAAAAAGAAAACGGCGGGGGATCACTTTGAACCGATGGTGACGGTAAGTACAAAAAAGCTAAATGGTGGAGTAGAAATAAGAGTTCAGGATAATGGAAACGGTATCCCCGCGAAAGTTTTAGATAAGATTTTTCAACCTTTTTTTACCACTAAACCCACAGGACAGGGAACGGGATTGGGATTGAGTTTGAGTTATGATATAATAACAAAAGGCCATAATGGCAAGTTGAAGGTGGTAACAAAAGAAAATGAAGGAAGTGAATTCATTATTGAAATACCTGGTACTTAAAATATATAAACATGAGCTATTTCAAATTACCTGTCCGATCATTTCCTGTTGTTTTTTGCGCAGTATTGAATATTGCACACGCACAATCATCCCGTTTCAGTTTTAATAAATTTATCGATAAAGGCGATACGCTGAATTATCGATTACTTTTTCCGGATGCAGACACAATGCGAAAATATCCGCTTGTGATTTTCCTGCACGGCTCCGGCGAACGTGGTAACGATAACGAGGCTCAATTGAAATGGGGGGTTCAAAATTTTGCGACCGATCAGAATATGATATTGCATCCCGCTTTGGTAATTGCTCCCCAATGTCCGGAAAAAATGAGTTGGTCCAGCTTTTCGCGCTCTGACATGAAGCTGATGCCTGCTCCAACTAAACCCATGGAACTTTTGATTGGACTTATCCATCAATTAATTAAAACGATGCCCATCGATACCAATCGAATTTATATCACCGGTCTGTCTATGGGTGGTTATGGGACTTATGATGCAATTGAAAGATATCCCAATTTGTTTGCAGCAGCAGTTCCTGTTTGCGGTGCCGGTGACACATCCAAAGCGGCTTCCATTGCACGCATACCCATCTGGATATTTCATGGTGCCGAAGATCCGGCGGTTAACCCCAAATACTCAATGGAAATGTTTGAAGCGTTGACGAAGGCTGGCGCTCATCCGGGATTCACGCAATATCCCGAAGTCGGGCATTTCTCCTGGTTGGGTGCATATAGCGATGCCTTGATGATGGAATGGTTGTTCAGGCAGCATAAATAAGCAGAAAATGGGAAACTAAAAATCACTAATCATTATAATAAAGCATTTAGAAACTTCATCATTATTTTGCCACTATAAAACTTATATTCAACACATGAAAGTATTAGTTGTCGACGACGAGAGAGACGTCCAGGTATTATTTGAACAGCGGTTCAGGCGCGAAATCAGGAATGGTGATATGCAGTTTGCTTTTGCTTTTTCCGGGGAAGAAGCGTTGGATTACCTGAAAGGCTATGATCACGAAGCTGTGCTCATTCTTTCTGATATTAACATGCCAGGAATGAGTGGTCTTGAATTACTCAAAAGGATAAAGGATAAACATCGCGAGCCGCCGCCATTAGTGATGATGATCACTGCTTACGGGGATGCTGAAAATTATAATTCAGCTATGCGCCTTGGCGCCGACGATTTTTTAACAAAGCCCCTTGATTTTTCGTCATTAAAAGAAAAATTAAAAGCAATTCACTAATGGCAAAGATCCTCGTCGTAGATGACGAAGCTGACCTTGAGATGCTGATCAAGCAAAAATTCCGGCAGAAGATCCGCGAACATAAATATGAATTTGTGTTCGCGATAAATGGCGTTAAGGCATTAGAACAACTGGAACAACAGCCCGACATCGATATAGTGCTTAGCGATATCAATATGCCGGAAATGGACGGACTTACACTTTTATCCAGGATAAATGAGCAAAACTCTTTAACAAGGGCTGTCATTGTTTCTGCTTATGGCGACATGGAAAATATCCGGATCGCAATGAATCGCGGTGCATTTGATTTTATCACCAAGCCAGTGAATTTTGAAGACCTTGAATTAACTATTGAGAAGACATTGAAACAAGTGGGGCAGATGAAGGAAACCCTGCAGGCCATCAAGGAAAATAATATTCTTAAAATGTATGTTGATGAGACTGTCCTGAATTTCATGGGTAGCCGGGAGTTTGAAAGCTCGTTAATGGAAAATGAAACGATCGATGCTTCTGTTGCCTTTATTGACATTTGCAGTTTTACTACTATCAGTGAAAACGAAACGCCTGACCGGGTTGTGAAATTATTAAACAACTATTTCGATGTAATGGTTAAAGAGATCATTGCCCAACGCGGATTTATCGATAAGTTCATTGGTGATGCCGTCATGGCCGTTTTTCGGGGAGAATATCATCTCGATAGAGCTATCGAGGCTTGTTTGGCCGTGCGACAAAAGGTTCAATCCCTGCCGGAGATACTAGGCAATATTCATTTTAAGCCGAGGGTTTCCATTGGAATAAATAGCGGGGAGATGATCTCAGGAAATATCGGTTCAGCCAATCTTCGACGGCTGGACTATACCGTGATTGGAGATTCGGTGAATACGGCCCAACGTTTACAAACGGCCGCGAAGGAAGGACAAATTATCATCAGCGAACCTTCATATCAGCTCGTAAAAGAATCATTTAATTGCCAAAAGGTAGGCGAAGTGGTTTTGAAAAATAAATCCAACGCGGCGACTATCTATGAGGTAATAGATTAATACACAAAGATTGCTCATCAACTTATTTCCCATCGGATAATCTTACTTTCACTTCTTTTGATAACTTGAGGTATGAAGTGGGCTTCTCTTTTATTGTTAATTCCTGTTGTTGCATTTTCTCAAAATGACTCCAATAATAATAGGGACTGTGATATTCTTATTAAAAATGGGAAGATCATTGATGGTACAGGCAATAACTGGTATTATGGAAATGTGGCTGTAAAAGATGGGAAAATTTTTAAAATTGGGCGCGACGTAAATTTTTCTGCAAAAAAAATTATCGATGCCACAGGATTGATCGTTGCTCCAGGTTTTATTGATGTGCATACTCACCTGGAAGGTGATGAAACAAAGGATCCGAATGCCACGAATTTTATAATGGATGGCGTGACGACTTGCATAACGGGGAATTGCGGAACATCAAACACCGACATCGGAAAATATTTGCAATTCATTGACTCGTTGAAACTTTCCATCAATGTAGCAACGCTGATCGGTCATAACGACGTGCGCGAAAAGGTGATGGGAAGGGCTAATCGTGACGCCACTCCGCAGGAAATGCAGCAAATGAAAGACATTGTCGACCGTGCAATGCGTGATGGCGCAGTAGGGTTTTCAACCGGTCTTATTTATATTCCGGGGACTTATACAAAGACGACTGAAATAGTCGAACTCGCAAAGGTTGCTGCGAAATACAACGGCGTTTATACCACACACATGCGGGATGAAGGTGATAGTATCATTGGTGCGATCAACGAAGCACTCACTGTCGCGCGTGAAGCAAAGATTCCCGTAGAAATCTCTCACTTCAAATTAAGCGGTCAGCAAAATTGGGGAAGAAGCAAAGAAACCATACCGATGGTTGAAGCAGCAAGAAAGCAGGGAATTGAAGTTACGATCGATCAATACCCTTACACAGCCAGCAATACTACTATTAGCACGCTCATCCCGGATGAAATACTGGCAGGTAGTCAGGATTCCATAAATGCCCGCCTGCAAAATCCTCGAATCAGGAAATATGTTATTGACTATATGCTTCGAAAATTGGCAAAAAGAAAATTGAAACATTTCAGTTATGCTGTAGTAGCCTACAATGAAGCAGATACAACTTACAATGGTAAAAGCATTGAACAGATTAATTTAATGAGGCGCAAACCCCATACTGCAAAAAGTGAAGCAGAAACAGTAATGGATATCACAATGCACGGAGGTGCCAGCGCTGTGTTTCACGGAATGAGTGAAGATGATATCAGGCGTATTATGAAATATCCTTTCAACATGTTTGCCAGCGACGCCACCATCCGGCAGTTTGGTGCCGGAGTTCCCCATCCGAGGGGATACGGTACTAATGCGCGGGTGCTGGCAGAATATGTGAGGCAGCAACACGTGATCTCTCTCGAAGAAGCGATCCGACGCATGACTTCATTGCCTGCTCAAAAATTTCAGATGCATGATCGCGGTCTGCTGGCGGAAGGATATGCGGCAGATATTGTTGTATTCGATGAAGACAAAGTGCAGGATGTTTCTACCTATGAACATCCACATGCTTACTCGAAAGGTTTTCAATTTGTAATTGTAAATGGTATTGTGACCGTGGAAAATGAAAAACATACGGGTGCAAGAGCGGGACAGGTAATTTATGGACCGGGCACGTCCAGGTAAGAATGAATTCACATCAAAATGGATTTTCAATAAATCATTAACTGGTCGCTGACATTCAATCATGCAAGCCGATACGTCCACCGATAAAACAAAAATTTCGCTCAAACGCGTACTTGGGTTGCCTGCAGGGATTTTATTGGTTACTGGCATCATGATCGGCTCGGGGGCATTTAAAAAAATTGCACCTATGTCGGCCGCTCTCATGAATGAGCCCTATATTTTGACGGCATGGATCATTGCTGGATTGATAACTATGCTCGGTGCCTTCATGATTTCCGGAATGGCTTCTATAACCACTGAGTCCGGAGGAGTGTACGAATACCTGCGTCTTTCCATGGGGAATTTCTTTTCTTTTTTATACGGATGGACCATTTTTACGATAATTGGAAGTGGTGCAATTGCGGCGCTGGCATTCATATTTTCTCAATCGTTAAATACGCTTCTTCAATTTCATGATCCCTTTCGACAATGGGAACAGGTATCTATTGGCAATTTCATTTTTCCATTTGCAAGTTCGGCCGTTAAAATAATAGCCATCACCGTCCTCTGCCTGCTGACCTGGTTGAATTACCGGGGTACCAAAAATGGAAGCACCTTAAATAACATTGTTACTGCGGCAAAAGTTCTGGGCATCACATCATTGATCATTCTGGGGTTCGCTTTTTCCAATTCGGCTACTGTGGAACCTATCAACAAAGGCACATCAATTCATTTCTCCGGTACCACACTCTTTAATGCTTTGTTTGGTGCAATGCTGAGTGCCTTTTGGGCGTACGACGGCTGGGCTAATGTGAGTTTTGTGACAGGAGAGATAAAAGATCCAAAACGAAACGTCCCTTTGGCGATTGTGCTGGGCGTCAGCATTGCGATGACTCTGTATGTGCTGTTGAACTATGCCTTCATGAGAGTGCTGCCTTTAAATCGGCTCGCTGCCGTTGGTGAAAATGATATTGCAGCTGCAGTAGTAGCGCAATCGCTCCTGGGGAATGCGGGAAGAATAGCTATTTCAGTACTAATTGCCTTAAGCACCTTTGGCGCTCTAAATGCCTGCATTATTGTATATCCGCGAATTTATTTTCGCATGGCCCAGGAAAATTTCTTTTTTAAGAGCGTGGCTAATGTACATCCCGTTTTTAGGACACCTTATGTATCGTTGGTCTGGTCGATGTTGTGGAGTATTCTGTTGATCATTACAGGAACCTTTGATCTGCTGACCAACCTGGTGATTTTTGCCGGGTTCTTCTTTTATATATTGCTCGCCCTGGGGTTAATTCGTATGAAAAGAAAAGGGACGATAACAGCAAAGGTTATCGGTTACCCTGTGATCTCGGTTATCATTATATTATTTTCACTTGCCTTGCTTATCAATACGGCGATTGTTCAAACTAAACAATCTACCATCGGTTTATTTTTTGTTCTTAGCGGCGTGCCTGTTTATTATTACTTCAAAGCCAAAAACGGTAAGCAAGTTTAGTTATATTTATTATCATGTTAATAGCGAATCAGTCACTTCAAAAACTTGTGATAGGAATGCTAAAACTTATCGCACGTTGGCTTGAGCATAAACCTCAAAACATCTGCGACAGAATTTAAATTTTTAATAAGAAAAACAGATCTCACATGAGAAAACTAATTGTCTTTTTATTTCTTCCATTTGCGGCCGGAGCGCAAAATAACATCCCGCAACTATTGCAAAGATTTATGACCGGGCAGCATGATTATTTTCGGTTTAATGGAAATGTAATGGTAATAAAAAATGGAAAGGTTGCCTATCAACAATGTTTGGGTTACACCGATTATAACTCAAAACGTCCTTTAAACGACAGTTCAGTTTTTGAGCTAGCCTCTCTTTCTAAGCAATTTACAGCCATGGGAATCATGATCTGCAGGGAAAGAGGTCTTCTCAGTTATGATGATAATATCAAAAAATTTTTCCCCGGTTTGCCTTATGATAATATTACCGTGAGAAATTTATTGACACATACGTCGGGACTTCCTTCTTATGAAGATCAGTTTGAAAAGCATTGGGATCATAAAAAGATTGCTTTCAACAAGGATATTATTGATATGCTTGAAAGATTGCATGACACTTTATTCTTTGAACCGGGCACTGGTTGGAAATACAGCAATACAGGATATGCCGTGCTTGCCTATATCATCGAAAAAGTTTCAGGAATGAGTTACAATGATTTCATGGCTGGCAATATTTTTCAACCATTAGGCATGAAGCATACCTTCATTTATAACACCCGCCGAAGTACGGGAAAAATCCCTACCAACTATGCACTCGGATTTGTGTATTCAGATAGTTTAAAAGGATATGTTTTGCCTGACGATTTGCCGAAATATGATTTCGTTTATTATCTCGATGGAATCGTAGGCGATGGTTGCGTAAATTCTACCATTATTGATCTTTTTAAATGGGATCAGGCACTATACAAAAATAAACTGGTAAGCAAAGAATCGTTGGACGAAATGCTTTCGCCATTGGTGAAGATGTCTCCTCGTGATCCAACTAGCTTTTACGGTTTTGGTGTAATGGTTCAACCTAAGACCGATAACGGGAAGGTTATCTCACATACAGGTGGCTGGCCAGGCTATGCCACGATGATCACTCGCCTGGTTGACAGCAGCGAAACTATTATTCTTCTTTCTAATAACGAGACTAATCCCGCACTTTTGAATGCAGGAGTAGAATCGATTTTAGCAGGCGAACCGCTACTGATGCCGTATGAACACAAAGAGGTGAAAATTGATCCGGCAATCCTGGATCGGTATGTTGGGAAATACAATGCATTTATGACACTTGTGTTTATTAAAAAAGATGGAAAACTTTACCGGCATAGGGACGGTAACCCAGACATTGAATTAAAACCTGAATCGGAAACCAAATTTTTTTATGGTGATGGTACCGACCGACAGATTGAGTTTGAAGTGGACACTTCAGGAAAAGTTACCCGGGCCTGGTTCATTAATTCAGGCCAAAAAGGCGAGTTAAAAAAACTTGAATAAAATTTTGCCTCGATTATCTCAAAACATTAGTTCAGCAAAAATGCAAACCACATCAAGAGTGTTTGCTTCATTTTTTTGTGCACGCTGCTGAGTATTATTGTCCTAATGCAAGGCCGGGCAAAGTGTTAACCGGGGGAATACCCAAAATTTAAGGTATGTGGTTCAAAGATTTTGAGTCAACTTTCTTACCGCGATGGCTTATTTGGACAGCGGCCTATTATACTTTTTATGTTGAATTAATCGGCGGAATATTATTGATTGTCGGATTATTTAAGAGAGTCGCCTTGTACCTCCTGGCTGTTGATCTATTGATCATTTCTTTTAGCCATGGCTTGCCAGAGCCAATTTGGGATTTGCTGCATGTGATGCTCAGGGCTATTTTGGTCGCCAGCCTGTTAATACTTCCCGAAGAATGGAACAGAGGGAAAATAACCTCATTAATTCGGAGGAAAAAGGCCAGTGGAGTTTGATTCTGCTTGTCTATTTTTAAATATCCCTCCCAACTCCCAAGCTATTTTTCATTAATAAAATCTTATCAAATGAAAATTATACGTAGCATTCAAAACAGGATTTATGAAGCAAGGGGGCAGCGGATAATGCTAGACTTCGATTTGGCTGCTCTCTATGAAGTAAGCACTAAGGCGTTGAACCAGGCGGTGAAAAGAAATATAAAACGATTTCCCAGGGATTTTATGTTCAGACTTAGTATTAAGGAGTGGGCACTCATGCGGTCACAATTTGTGACCGCATACGATAACCCCAATACCATGCGGTCACAAAATGTGACCGCATTACAAAGCCGCCGAAATACAGAAGTGACGCCATATGCTTTTACCGAACAAGGTGTAGCTATGCTGAGTGGTATGCTCAATTCGGGCAGAGCGATCAGCATGAATATTGCCATTATGAGAGCTTTTGTCCAAGTAAGGCGGGTATTGCTTCAACAGGATAATATCAGGGAACAATTGAAACAGGTTAAAGAAAAATTGGGAGAACATGACGCTCAGTTGAGCCACATTTATGATGCAATTGAAAATCTTTTGGATGAAAAGGCGACCCATAGAAAATGGGAAACCAGGGAAAGAATTGGATTTAAAAAGTGATATGGGAATGGTAGAGAATGATAATGCCGCTGTATCATAAGTTGGAAAAATGGGCGACTCACATGCTATAGAAAAAAATAAGACTGAAGAGCAGAAGATGATCGTCAGGCGTCAGGTGTCGGCAACAAAGGAATATGCAGGGTCACTAAATTGTTCGGAGTTGTTGTGAAAAAAAATAATCTCGAATAACTGACATTGTCAATAATCAATTAGCCGTGTGATGGTTTCGTCGAGCCGGGCTTTTGCAAGAAAATTTCTTTCCAACTCCATGGAAAAAGGTACGGGTGTATCCAGGGAACCGCATCGCATAATTGGTGCATCGAGTAATTCGAAACAATGTTCGCTGATCCAGGCGGCTATTTCACCCCCGATGCCGCCGGTCAAACTGTCTTCGTGCAGGACTAATACCCTTCCCGTTCTTGATACGGCTTCACGAATTGAAAAATAATCAAGGGGCAGTAATGTTCGCAGGTCTAAAATATCTATTGATATTTCCGGATG
>DASXOT010000142.1:0-2524 GCA_036494065.1 Chitinophagaceae bacterium | reverse complement strand
CTTCTGCACAAGCGCCACTAACAAATCAGTTCCCTGCCAACTGCCCTCTAAAGGACAATCGACCGATAATTTACCATTATCATTTTTTACCTCGTCGATAGTTAATTTGACTGTACCATTTTCACCAAGCGATTTTTTGATATCCGCATCAGCAGACGTCTTATCACTTCCTATTAATTCATATTTACCATTGATCACCAACTCGGGAGTATAAATACTTTCCAGTTTGAATTGTCGCGCATATTCTTTTTGGCGATCTGAAAATATTGAATTGCTGAACGGATCTTTCCAACCCAGATTATTCCAGTAGTCAACATGAAATGACAATGGAATTATGTTTGAGTTTTCATTCGCAAACTGTGGAAGCAACCGGTCTGCGGGAGGACAGCTTGAACAACCTTCCGAGGTAAATAATTCAAGAACAGCAAAAGATGAATAAGATGTCTTTGATGAATTTGTCGTATGAGTATTGTTGTTTTTCTTCACGATGCCAAAGACTGCAAGACCCGATACCAAAATGATAACTATCCATTTCATAAATGCAAGCTACAAAATAGCAACGTATGGGGCTTCTCAAAAAATATACGGGATGGTTACAAATTGATTCGATTTGCTTCCCATTCTTTCCTTCCAAGACCGGGGAAAACATGCCGCTCGCTATGATAAGAAGATCTTACAAGAGGACCACTTTCAACATAATCAATTCCGAGTGAATAGCCGACTTCGCGATATTCCGCAAACTCATCGGGATGCACGAAGCACACCACGGCAAGATGCTTTTTCGTAGGCTGAAGATATTGACCGAGGGTAATGACATCAATGCCCACATTTGAAAGATCCCGCATGGTTTGAATGACTTCTTCTTTTTTTTCGCCGAGACCCAACATAATACCACTCTTGGTACGCATGCCTCCTTGTTTAAGAGTCTTTAGCACCCCCATGCTGCGCCAGTATTTTGCCTGTATACGGACTTGCCTTGTAAGTCGCTCCACTGTTTCAATGTTATGGCTTACTACTTCAGGCGCTGCTTCAATGATCCGTTGAATATTTTCTTTTTCTCCTTTAAAATCCGGTATGAGTGTTTCGAGTGTTGTATTGGGATTCAGGGCTTTCACAGCTTTTATCGTATTGTGCCAAATGATGGAGCCACCATCCTTTAATTCATCGCGATCTACAGAAGTGATGACAGCATGTTTTACCTTCATCAGGTTGATCGCCTCCGCTACCCTCTGCGGTTCATCCCAATCAAGAGGATCGGGCCGTCCTGTAGCCACCGCACAAAAACCGCAGCTCCGTGTGCAAGTATTACCAAGTATCATAAATGTGGCCGTGCCGGCTCCCCAGCACTCACCCATATTAGGACAATTTCCACTTTCGCAGATGGTGTGTAGCCGGTGCGTATCGACAAGATGGCGGACATGTCTATAGTTTTCGCCGATTGGCAGCTTAACCCTCAGCCAATCAGGTTTCTTTGGCTTTTGTACATCTTTATTTATATCTGCTGAGAGGCTTTCGATCATTTCTATAAACAAATTTTTATAAATAATGTTCAATGAAAATCATATCCTGATATCGATCACTCACACGGCAATTATTTATTCTCCAATCAGATTCGGCCTGATGAGATAATCGTTCAATCTGCAAAAATACATGATCATTTTCGTCGGCCAAAGACGAGAGCGATGTGGCCCTGAAAGAAAATCTGCCGCTCTTTGGCGAAGAGTAATATTGGAATTTTTTGAGCATATGCTTCAATGCTCATACCTATTTCTATACCAGAAACCATTTCATTGTAGTGGCCCCAATCAAAACGCATAGAGCCCTTAACAAAAAGACCGGGCTTGAATTTAATTTCGCCCCAACCCTTTCCAAGACCGGCGCTACCCTGTATCTGTGATTGATCTAAAAATTGAGCACTGTCTTCCGTATTATATTTTATATCCCTGTTCCCCGAGCCATCATTTACCTGCAGGTAATACGGACGCAGCATACCAAGAGCAATACCTCCCTGGTAATTACCTGTTACCGCGACACCATTCTTGTTTCCTTTCTGACCGAACAGGTATTGTTGGCCATAACCAAACTTTAGTTGATAAAAATTATTGATCTTACCAAAAATATAAGGGTTGCTAAATGAGAAAAAACCGGTTGGTGTTTTCTCTTCTTTTGGATCTTTTATTTCCGTAAGTTCAATACCATAAAAAAGTGTTTTCCGACGTGTTTTCGTATGACCTTTTTCGTAAAGTAATCCATATCCATTCGTACGAAGTTGAATACCGAAAACTGTTTGCTTATTATAGATCAGAGCACCTTCTTCTTCCTGCTTGATCATGGAGTTTATACGTTGCTGGCGCTCTTCTTTGCGCTGCTGTTTTGAAGATTTTCCGGTAGAGGTGGAATCCTGGGCAAACAAACTAAAACCAAGCGTAGAGATGATAGCTAACAGAATAATTCTTTTCACAAATGTCCTTTTAGTATAGTAACGTAAATTTATGTCAAATTATTGACTCATGACTTCGACCGT
>DASXOT010000141.1:0-2092 GCA_036494065.1 Chitinophagaceae bacterium | reverse complement strand
GAACTAAATTCAAATGAAGAATATTGGATATCGGGATGTAAGAAAGTTGGTAATGATACGCTATACGGCAGTTCTAAACCTATTGCAATAGACGAAGATGTTCGTGAGGAGTATTGGACCGAGATAAGGAATAGACCTGACCTTATAAACGAAACGACAATAAATTACCTAAAATAACTTATTAACATCGTTTCGTTAATAATTATTTAATAAAATCATAAAACAAATAAAACTTTCGTATCGGAATGTCTGTATAACTTTATAATTACACAAGTTATGCAAAATTATGACTAACTCAATACTGGAAATCACTGAGAATGAGTACCTGATCAAGCTAAACAGGAGCACTTTCGACCTGTCGTTTATCAGGAGTTTGCTGAAGATAGTTGAGGTGGCGAATCCCTCATCTGACGACCAGGCGCCGGCGCATGAAAGCTACGCGGTCTCAAGACAAGACTCTTCGCCGGAGCCCGACTACTACAGCTTTATTGAAGAAAAATAGGCTTTAAAAATTATCCTTTTAAAGCCTATTTTTTTGTCTAATGCTGGCGGTATCCCCCGCGAACCGTTTGCTGCCTGTCCATTTGCTGCATTTGCGTCTTCATCATCTTTATCTGTTCCGACAGCAGCTTATTCTTATCATCCTTCTGAGCCTCCGATAGATACATTTGCGCCTCACGCTTGTTGCGCTTAGCCATCGCTATACCCGCCAGGCTTATTTTGGCCAGTGCCACGTTGTGTGACATCTTCATGCCCAGTGACAGGGCCTTTTTGAAATATTTCTCTGACTTCATCGGCGCCCTGCGCGATTCCATCAACCCCAGCAACAAGTTGTAATAACCGTGCTGGTTCTTATTCAATTGCTTTTCGTAATTGGTGATCTTGTTGAGCCACTGCTCTGCTTTATCCATCTTTTCTTTGCGCATATAAAATTGCGCGATGATCATATTCTCGTTAAAGAACCAGGTAAGCAGCACAAAACCGCCGAGGATAAACACTAGTATCCCCCACCCCCAAATACCGAGTACGCACATGGCCACACCCGCTGCGGCCATAACACAGGCGATAATCAGCCTAACTATATTTGACATAATATTTTGACGCTTAAATAGAGTACAAATATCCGTTTATTTGCACTCTTAACCAATTTCTGATCAATTTTTATGGCGTTGAATTTTGAACCCTCGTGGCTGGAGGTTTTGCAGGATGAATTCGGCAAGGATTATATGATAAAATTGCGCGAATTCCTGAAACAGGAACAAGCTGCCGGGCATCGAACCTATCCTAAGAATCCAGACATTTTCAATGCCTTCTGGAAGACACCATTTAATGAATTGAAAGTGGTTATTCTTGGGCAGGATCCTTACCACGGTCCAAATCAGGCGCATGGGCTATCTTTCTCCGTACAAAAAGGTATTACTCCTCCGCCTTCGCTTAAGAACATTTATAAAGAATTAGTAACGGATATTCCGGGCTTTGCAATCCCTAATCACGGTGACCTGACTGAATGGGCCGAACAGGGTGTGTTATTGCTCAATGCTACTTTGACCGTAAGAGCCAATACTCCCGCTTCACACCAAAAAAAGGGCTGGGAAGAATTTACAGATCACGTGATCAAAACCATATCTGACAAAAAGGAAGGAATTGTATTCATCCTTTGGGGAAGCTTCGCGCAGGCAAAGGCTGAACTCATCGATCAGAAAAAGCATTTTATCCTTAAATCACCACATCCCTCGCCATTCTCGGCAGACCGGGGGTTCTTCGGCTCAAAGCCATTCTCGAAAACCAATGAGATTTTAAGGAAAGAAGGAAAGAAACCTATTGATTGGCAAATACATTGATGATGTGCAGATGTGCAAATTACAGATATACGGATGAATTTATAGAGGTTTCTTTTTAAGAAGATCAACCAAGGAATGTATAAACATAAACAGGGAAAATACAAATAGTATATAAAAAATTCTATTTCCCCAAGTGATGCGATGAATTTGGTCGATAGTATGCGTTTGAAGCATATAACTTAACTCGCCACGAGATATAAAATCGTATATACCCCAAAGAATGATTACAAATGATATGACTAAAATTATTT
>DASXOT010000140.1:0-2596 GCA_036494065.1 Chitinophagaceae bacterium | reverse complement strand
TTGAATATCCAGGAAAATAAGATCAGGATTTTGCGCTTCGATTTTTGCGATGCCCTCTTCAGCATTGGCCGCCTCGTCGACGACCTCCACCTCGGGGAACTCCTGCAAAAGTTTACGCAGTTCAGCTCTTGCCAGCCGTTCGTCATCAATGATAATTGCTCTCATGTAAATTTGTTTAATTCATTTGTACGGGAATAAGCACTTTGGCTTCAACGATCGAAGGAGTTACCTGTTTGATCTCAAAACTTGCCCTATCGCCATATAATAAACCAAGTCGGTTTTGGGTGCTTGATAGTCCAAAACCTTCTGCATTTAAACCACCATTTAAACTACCGGTATTTTGAACAGCCAGTTCATGATACTGGTCTTTATAATCTGAAATGATTTTTATCACTCCTCCGCGGATGTGCTTACTAATGCCATGTTTGATCGCGTTTTCTACCAGCGTTTGCAACATCATCGGGGGCACCTGTTGGTCCAGCGTATCTTCATCAATTTCATACTCCACCTTCAGGCGATCTTCAAATCGCATGTTTTCGAGCGCAAGATAATCTTTTACAATATTAAGTTCTTTCTCGAAACTTACGGTCTCCGCCTTATCCATTTGCATACTACTTCTCAAAATATTACTTAACTCGGTAACTGCCGTTCTTGCCCGGGACGGATTTTCATCGATCAGCGCCCTGATGCTGTTTAAGGAATTGAAAATAAAATGAGGGTTTATATGAGCCTTGATAGTTTTTAATTCTAATTCTTTAACAAGTGATTCAAGTTGTAAAGTATCCAGTTGCTGTTTGCGGCTTTTTTCAATATAATGATAGATAAAATAAAGACAATTCCATATGAACAGCAGCAGGATGGAAGGAAATGCATTATTAAATAGCTTTTCATAAAAGCTTTTATTCTGTGACTCCGCACTGGGATACAGTTTAAATAAATCCCTTGCCAGCGTGTGACTGACGCCGAGTGCGAGTGAAAAGACAACGGTGAAACAAAGAAACAGAGATATCTGGCTACGGAGAGGTTTCAATAGAACATCGAACCGAATAATTGATAACCTCATTAAATGAGTAATAAGTATACCTAAAGAGAGGTAAATTCCCAGAGTGACGAGTATGTACCAATGAAATTCACCAAAAATGAATGTGAAGAAAAGATTCATTAAGATGAATGCGCCCCAACCAAATGCCTGGGATAGCCAATATCGTTTATTGCCTACGCTCATAGCCGGCAAATTAGCCAATGATTTCTTCGTCTGGCTCTGTAAATATACCAGTGGAAGATAAGTCTTACAAATGGAGCAAAAAAATCTTTAAAACCCGCATTCCGCAA
This sequence comes from Chitinophagaceae bacterium, assembly GCA_036494065.1. GTDB lineage: Bacteria > Bacteroidota > Bacteroidia > Chitinophagales > Chitinophagaceae > VBAU01. Next base: position 1,264 of record DASXOT010000140.1, on the reverse strand, counting down.
GGAAAAGCGGTGATTGGCAATAATTGTCCTGAACTTTATTAAATAGCGGCACTAAAAATGTAATTTTACACGTTAATAATCGTCATGGAAACTACAGCAGGACAACTGTTGAGACAGATCAACTCTCCCGAAGACATCAAAAAACTCCCCCGCGAAAAGCTTCACCAGCTTGCCACTGAACTTCGCCAATATATTATTGACGTAGTAAGCGTTCACGGCGGACATTTCGGAGCGAGCCTGGGTGTAATTGAATTGACGATCGCCCTCCACTATATTTACAACACACCTTACGATCAACTTGTTTGGGATGTCGGGCACCAGGCTTATGGTCATAAGATACTCACGGGTCGCCGTGATAATTTCATCACCAATCGCAAATACAAAGGATTAAGTGGTTTTCCCAAAAGAGGGGAAAGCGAGTACGACACGTTTGGCGTTGGCCATTCCTCCACTTCCATTTCTGCTGCCTTAGGGATGGCTATGGCAGCGAAATATAAAGGAGAAAAAGACCGGAAAACGATTGCGGTGATCGGCGATGGCGCTATGACTGCCGGGCTGGCGTTTGAAGCGCTGAATCATGCCGGGGTTGCAGATACGGACATCCTGATTATTTTGAATGATAACTGCATGAGCATTGATCCGAATGTAGGGGCATTGAAGGAATACCTCACTGATATTACCACGTCGCCGACCTACAACAAAGTGAAAGACGATGTTTGGAAGCTACTTGGAAAATTACCGGTTGGTAAAAATTTCAGCCGCGCCATGGCCCATAAGCTGACCGAAGGTTTAAAAGGCATGGTCAGTAGCAGCGCTAACTTATTCGAAGCACTCAAACTCCGCTATTTCGGGCCTATTGATGGACATAACGTGACCAAACTTGTTGATACATTGAAGGATTTAAAAGAAATCCCGGGACCTAAATTATTACATATACTTACAGTCAAGGGAAAAGGATATGACCTGGCCGAGAAAGATCAAACGAAATGGCATGCGCCTGGTTTGTTTGATAAGATCACCGGCGAGATATATAAGAAGAAATATGAAATTCCACAACCACCCAAGTACCAGGATGTTTTTGGTCATACGATAATTGAATTAGCGGAGAAAAATGAAAAAATTTTCGGCATCACGCCGGCTATGCCATCTGGCTCCTCGCTAAGGTTTATGATGGAAAAGATGCCGAACCGGGCATTTGACGTGGGCATTGCGGAACAGCATGCCGTAACACTCAGCGCAGGCATGGCGACACAAGGAATGAAAG
>DASXOT010000139.1:0-5039 GCA_036494065.1 Chitinophagaceae bacterium | reverse complement strand
AATCCGACTACCTCGAATCCCACGATAACACCTGATTCCAGTGCTCAGTATGTCGTTACAGGAACAGATTCTAACGGATGCAAAGCAAACGATACGATAAAGATCACCGTCTATCCAAAGCCCGCTATTACGAAGTCAAATGATGCAACTATCTGTAAAAATTCTCCAATACAACTATTGGTCAGTGGAGGTGTGAGCTACAGTTGGTCACCTTCTGCAACTCTTGACAATAGTAATGTTGCAAATCCGACTGCTACGCCATCTTCCAATACAACTTATGTAGTGACCGTTAAAGACGCTAATAACTGTCAAAATGCGGATTCAATAAAAATTACGCTTCGTCCTGATCCGGTATTTACGATTAATAACTCCGTAAGTGTTTGCGAAAATGGATCGGTACAATTGATAGCCGCTGGTGGGGATCTCTATTTATGGCAACCTGTGGCCTCATTAAATAATCCCGCAATCGAAAATCCAGCAGCCTCTCCACAAACATCGACAACTTACACGGTCACTATAACTGACTCAATTTGCAATAATTCAACCACGTTGTCTACGGATGTAACTGTCCTACTTCTGCCAACTGTTAGAGCCAGTAAGTCTACCGATATTGATTGTAGTAATGATCACAGTAATTTAATCGCAACCGGCGCAGTGAGCTACTTGTGGTCGCCGGCAACTTCACTGGACAATTCTAACCTTGCAAATCCCGTAGCGAAACCCTCCATTGGTACGATTTACGTTGTTCAGGGAACCGACGCCAATGGTTGTATCAATTATGATTCGGTGACGGTAAATGTTACAGCGTCTAATAAAAGTGGTTACTTCATGCCTTCCGCGTTTACACCCAACAATGATGGACTAAATGATTGCTATGGAATCAAATATTGGGGAGTTATAGAAGAACTCGATTTTGGCATTTATAATCGGTGGGGTCAAAGGATCTTCCATACTTCAAATCCCAATGATTGCTGGAACGGCACCTTTAAGGGTGTGAAACAAGATCCCGATGTCTATGTCTACTTAATCACCGCAAAAACATTGTGTGGTAAGATCTTTAAGAAAGGAACATTTACACTGATCAGATAGGTTTATACGGCCTCCTTATGTATCTCGCTTGTAAAATGAAAATCAATCGCGGGATTATTGGTACGCTCCGTATTTAAGAACCATTCGCTTAGAGCGAGATATACCAGGTGACCGTCTTTATCCTCGGCAATATTAGCCGATTTGAATCTTGTGAATTCCTGCAACTTGTGGGGATCATTACTGGTAACCCAACATGCTTTATAGAACGGAAGTGTATTAAATTGAACGGACGCACCATATTCATGCAGCAAACGGTATTGAATGACTTCAAATTGTAATTCGCCAACACAACCAATGATTTTTTTATTGCCGCCAAATTGTGTGAACAATTGAGCTACGCCTTCGTCAGTCAATTGTAATAAGCCCTTTTCGAGCTGCTTTGTCTTCATTGGATCTTTATTCACAACCTCCTTAAATATTTCAGGCGAAAATGAAGGGATACCGGTAAAATAAAGATCCTCGCCTTCTGTAAGCGTATCCCCAATCTTGAAATTTCCCGTATCAAACAATCCAACGACATCGCCAGGGTACGCTTCTGAAATGATGTCCTTTTGCCTGGCCATAAAGGTGTAAGGATTACTGAAACGAATTTCTTTATCCAACCTTACGTGATGATAATATTTGTTTCTCTCAAATTTGCCGCTACAAACCCGGATGAAAGCAATTCGATCACGATGTTTGGGATCCAGATTCGCATGGATCTTAAATACAAAGCCACTCAATTTTTCTTCCCCCGGGCATATCTCCCGTTGCGAAGTAGGTCTACATTGTGGGGATGGCGCAATGCGGGTAAACGTTTCTAAAAGTTCCTTTACGCCAAAATTATTGATCGCGCTTCCGAAAAATAAGGGAGCTACTTTTGCCGCCAGGTAGTCTTCCACATTCAACTGACCATGTACACCTTCGACCAGTTCAATATCTTCACGAAGCGTGGCCGCATCTCTATCGCCGATCTTTTCATTCAGCAACGGGGTTGAGAGATCAGTGATCCGCAAAGCATCTTCCCCGGTCGCTTTCGTATTGGGAGTAAAAAGCAAAAGGTCTTTATCAAAAAGATCATAGACACCTTTGAATTCTTTACCGCTATTAATTGGCCACGTCATCGGATGCAACGAAATCCCCAATTCTTTTTCTATTTCTTCCAATAGATCGAACCGATTTTTCCCGTCGCGGTCAAGCTTATTAACGAAAACGATTACTGGTGTATCACGCATCCGGCATACTTCCACCAGCCGTCTTGTCTGCTCTTCCACGCCATTTACACTATCTATCACCAGTATCACACTATCAACCGCAGTTAGTGTGCGAAAAGTGTCTTCGGCGAAATCCCTGTGGCCAGGTGTATCAAGTAAGTTGATCAGCGTCCCTTTATACTCAAAGGTCATAACGGATGTCGCCACAGAAATTCCACGTTGTCTTTCAATTTCCATAAAATCGCTCGTAGCAAATTTCTTGATCTTGTTACTTTTTACAGCACCCGCGGTTTGAATAGCTCCTCCAAACAGGAGTAATTTTTCAGTAAGTGTTGTCTTGCCTGCATCAGGGTGTGAAATGATTGCAAAGGTTCTGCGTCGCTGTATTTCTTCCTGGTATTTCATAATAATCATGATCGAAGCTGTGTGATTAAAAGCATGATCATGTAAACTAAGTTTTGAGGCCGCAAAGGTAAGAATTCATTCACCTTTAACGAAAGTTCGATCGACCACCTTCTCCTGAATTTTAAATTATCTTTATTAGCTGTGGGCATGCTCCAGAAAGGCGATTATCGTTTCAAAGAAAATGACTAACCAATGACGCTATTAAAGAGGACTGACTCGGAAAATAAAGACTTTATCGAGCTGGTAAAATGCCTGGATGCAGAATTAGCAGAAAGAGATGGTGCCGACCATTCATTTTATCATCAATTCAATAAGATTGACAAAATCAGGCATGCGGTGGTAGTTTACGATGGAGAAAAACCGATAGCCTGTGGCGCCATTAAAGAACTTTCCACAAGCAGCATGGAAATAAAACGTATGTATACACTGCCAAAGGAAAGAGGCAAAGGAATAGCATCAAAAGTTCTAACTGAATTGGAAACCTGGACATGTGAGCTGGGCTATGAGAAATGTATCCTGGAAACCGGCAAAAAGCAACCGGAAGCCATTCAACTCTATAAAAAAAGCGGGTATATTCAAGTACCTAATTATGGCCAGTATGTTGGGATAGATAACAGTATATGCCTGGAAAAAAAGGTGAGCTAGCAACTTAACCTGTTAAGAAACTTAGCAGTTGTTCCTCGATGGAAATCTGATTATGAAATTTAACGGTTGCCGCATAAATAAATCTTTCATCACTCCTTTTCGAAAAACGTAAATTTGCATCATGCGCCGGAGTCTTGAAATTATCGCCAGCGGTTTTCGGATGGCTATGCAGGAGTTATGGAAAAATAAACTCCGTACATTTCTTTCGCTTTTTGGAATAACCATCGGAATTTTTTGCATTATCGGCGTTCTGGCTACGGTAAATAGCCTTGAACATAATATTCAAAACGAGATAAAAAGTCTGGGGACAAATACCATCTATATTGATAAATGGGATTATTCGGCAGGTGGTGGCCCCGACTATCCGTGGTGGCGCTATGTAAAACGTCCCGAACCAAAATTCGACGAAATAGCCCAGATTAAAGAAAGAACGCCGAGTGCTAAGTACGTTGCTTTCAATATCAATACTAATGATAATGTCGAATATCAGGATAACACGCTTTCCAATGTAAACCTGTATGGCGTCAGCGATGAATTTGATGAAATACAGCCGGTGGATATTGCCTACGGCCGCTTTATCACTGAATCCGAGTTTGATCACGGTAGCCCCGTGCTCATAATCGGCAATGAAGTCGCAGAAAAGCTTTTTCTATCCCCCGAAGTGGCAATCGGAAAAATGATGCAGGTGCGCGGAAAAAAAATAGAAGTGATTGGCGTAATCAAAAAGCAAGGCCAATCAATGATAGGTGGCTGGCGGTTCGATGAAAGTGTAATTATGCCGTACCGTTTCGCCCGCGATGTTATGTTTGAAAAAAACGCTAACCCGGTGATACTTGTCCAGGGAAAAGATAACCTGAGAAGTGTTGCCTTGAAGGATGATCTGAAAGGATCCATGCGTGCTATTCATCGGTTGAGCCCCACGCAGGATGATAATTTTGCATTAAATGACATCAATGATTTCAGCGAAGCAGTAAGCAACATCTTTGTGCCATTGAATACGGGTGGGTGGATCATCGCAGGAATATCGTTAATTGTTGGAATGTTTGGCGTGGCCAATATTATGTTTGTGAGCGTGCGTGAACGAACAAATCAAATCGGGTTAAAAAAGGCGGTGGGAGCAAAGCGAAGAGTGATTCTGTCTGAGTTCCTGCTGGAATCCGCTTTTCTTTGTATAGTAGGAGGAATGATCGGCTTATTGCTTGTATTTATTCTCACCAAAATATTATCACATTTTTTAAGCTTCCCAATTTTTATTTCAACCAGCAACCTGGTGACCGCTATCACGATCTGCATAGGCGTAGGCATTGCAGCTGGCATTATACCTGCATCACAAGCGTCCCGATTAGATCCTGTAGTCGCCATTCGTTCGAAATAATTTCCATTGTTCAGCTATTTTTGAATTGGTTTTCAAATACAAAAATTGAATATATCCATACTGGCCATAGAATCTTCGTGTGATGAAACATCCGCTGCGGTCTGCAGGGATGGAAAAATTCTTTCGAATATTACAGCTAATCAAACCATTCACGAGAAATATGGAGGTGTAGTGCCCGAGCTGGCAAGCAGGGCGCACATGCAAAATATAGTTCCAGTTATTGATGCCGCCTTATCGGCCGCCAGCATCAATTTACCGGCGGTCGATGCCATTGCATTTACACAATCGCCTGGATTAATTGGGTCGCTATTGGTAGGTTCACAATTTGCAAA
>DASXOT010000138.1:0-1870 GCA_036494065.1 Chitinophagaceae bacterium | reverse complement strand
TCTTATGCACAGCAGCAGGCGAAATGTAAATGAACTCCGGAATGGCTATTTTTAAATCCAATTGTGTGTGCAGTTTTATTCCACCTTTTGTGGTTCTGAATTTTGCCCACCAAAAAGCACTCAGACACATATCAATGGTAGTGGCATCAAGAAATACGGAGATACCCCAGCTTGAGTTTTATCTCAGTCCTGATAGAAAAAAAGTCAGTTATCATTACACTCAATGTATAGGGGGCTTTAATCTTCCGCTAGTATTAAAAAATAATTCAGATAGTATTAAAATATTTCCAACAGGCGAATGGAAAACAACGGCAGTCACTGATAAGCAGACTAAACTCTTTGACAGTGAGTCAATCGAAAAAAAATACTACATCAGCGTAAAAAAATCAGACAGCAAAAAATAATAAAAAATTAAACCAATGATCAAATAATAACTGCAGTTTCAATTTAATTTTCACGAATGACATTTGACAAAATCTATCAATACAATTTTCCGACTACTATTCGCTTCGGAGCAGGATCGAGCATAGAATTAGGTGATTACCTTTGGAAAAATAATTTATCAAACCCGCTGATCGTAACTGACCCCACTGTTTCCCAACTGGATTTCTTTAAAGAAATTATCAATACCCTGGACAAGAAAAATATTTCCATCGAAATTTTTTCCGCCATTCACAAAAACCCCGTTAAGTCGGATGTATATAAAGGAACGGATGTTTATGATCATACGAAAAGAGATTCACTTATAGGTATTGGCGGAGGTGCTGCACTGGATGTTGCGAGGGCTATTGCATTAAGAGTAAATCACCGGGAAGACCTGTTTAAATACGACGACTTAATTGGCGGAGACATTTATGTTACAAATGATGTTCCTCACTTTATCACTATCCCGACTACGGCAGGCACTGGCAGCGAAGTTGGTCGTAGTGCAATTATCGCAGATGATGAAACTCATCAGAAAAAAATTCTTTTTTCACCCAAGCTTTTAGCTAAGATCGTTTTTGCGGATCCATTGTTGACCATGGAACTTCCTCCATTTGTAACGGCCGCAACCGGAATGGATGCTCTTACTCATAATATGGAAGCCTATCTCGCTAAGATGCCACACCCACTCTGTGAAGGAATTGCCCTTGAAGGAATATCATTGATCAATCAATCACTGGAAAGGGCCGTTAATAAGCCCGATCTGGAATCACGAAGTAAAATGCTTATAGCTTCTCTAATGGGCGCAGTTGCGTTTCAAAAGGGCTTAGGCGTTGTACACTCCCTGGCCCACCCATTGTCATCGCTGCTCGACACTCACCACGGTTTGGCAAACGCCGTGAATATTCCGTATGGCATGGAATTTAATATTGACGGATTTGAAAATAAATTCAAACGAATTGCGCAAGCCCTGGAGCTAAAGGAAGAAACAGGCGAAGGAGTAGTCCGCTATTTATTTGCTCTGAATTCAGCGATCAATATTCCTCACAAGCTAATGGATATCGGGGTAAGGCAGGAACATATCGAAACACTTGCCGACCTGGCTATTGCGGATTTCGCCCACCCAAATAATCCAAAACCCGTGAGCCGGGAAGATTTCAAAAATTTGTATAGAAAAGCCTTATAAAATAATGAAGATAGCACTTACGCATACCGGTAGCCCTGAGAAAAATAGCTTCTATGTGAACTGGTTGAGAACAAGTGACGACATTGAAATAATATCTTTTTCTGCCGATGCGAATAACCTGGATGAAATCGGCCATTGCGATGCGTTGGTACTAAGTGGAGGAATTGATATTCACCCAAAATATTACGGAAGCGATAAAACAGATTACCCACATGCGCCACAACAATACAAAGAACATCGCGATGAATTTGAAATAGCAGC
>DASXOT010000137.1:0-1882 GCA_036494065.1 Chitinophagaceae bacterium | reverse complement strand
TTCATGATTTTAGTTTTTAATATGGATTAGGATATGACAAATAGACTTAGCGGAAATCGCAAGATCCAGGAATCCTCCTAACCCGCTGAACACATACTCCAAAATCCATACTACACATTGTTAATATAAGGTTGAATATTTCCGCATTTTTCCAAAAGCAGGTATGCAATTTGGTAGTAAATGCAAACATGATGTACCAGGCCGACGAAAAACCAATACCACGAACTCGCTCAGAAAGGTTGATTATTTTCTCCCGCATCGCTTCTTTTGTTTTTCATCCCTTACTAATGACTGCGTTTGTCTCTTTTGCAATGTATGAATTGACGCCCGATGAGTTCTCGAATTTTTCATTCTCTCAATTTAAAAACTGGTTTCCGCAGCTCCTGTTATACACGGTTGTACTACCTTTTTTACTGATCTTTATCTTTCGCGTTTCCGGGTTAATTTCAAATGCACGAATGCACCAACCGCGCGATCGCATTCCGCCGCTGGTGTCAACAATAGTTTTTTATTTTCTCGCGTATAATTTATTTATCGCCAGGAACAATTTCCCGGTTTTGTTTAAAATGCTGCTATTAGGCTGCTGTTGCGCTATTCTCATTGTTTTTATTGTCAATTTCTTTTACAAAGTCAGTGTACATACAACTGCTGCAGCCATTTTACCGGGTATTTGCATCGCGTTGATATTAAATGAAAGCATCGGCGTAGTGCTGCCATTGACTTTTGCGCTGCTTATTGCCGCCTTTGTTGGCCTAATAAGATGGTTATTAGGGGCTCATACAATCGGCCAAATTTTACTCGGATATGCAATTGGGATTCTTACGCAGGTGGCAGCGTATTTTTATTTCAACACATGATAAATATTTAGCAAGGATTTTGCTATAAACATCGTGTCCACTTAATTCTTCTTTTATGAAAACCCTTGTTCTTATTTTCTTAGCCCTGGGCGCTTTGCTGTCAGGTAACGCTCAATTAAAAACCAGGCCGATTTGTGATGACTTTAATGTAGATATCCTGACTGGAAAAGTAAATGGCGTACGTGCCGACTTCACGGCCGGTCAAATCAAATCACAACTTCCCTGCTTTACAAGCGAAGATTCGGGAACTTCAAAATGCGGCGACGTTATTAACTATAAGGAGCAGGATGTAAAGTTTTTTGCGGCCAGGAATTATATTGAAATCGGACCCAATTTTAAAGGCAAGATCAATTTACCATTGATGGGTGGAAAACGTGGGAGTTTTTTCAAATTACTCGGACTTCCTAAATTAAAAGATACAGACTGGGACGCCTTTGAAACACAATACGGATGCCTGATACTTTATTATAACTCTGCATCGAAAGTTCGTATGATCAGGTTTAGCACAAAAACGACGGATAATATCAATCTATGCGAATAAAGAGTTAACAAGGGCACGCTTTAATGATCACAGCGGATTGTCGATTATTCCACGTAACTTGCACCCGACAATTTGAGTTTCTCAGCATCTTGTAAGTGAATGTCTTTTCTGCTACGCATTTCTGCTAATAGTTAGTTAGTCTTCTTTTACGCTTGCTTTTTTTCTCAGATCTTATAATTTTAAAAAACAAGTATGAACATTTATGTTTCTAATTTAAGCTTCGCCGTAAAGGATGAAGACTTAAGAGATTTTTTTGCCGAGTACGGTGAGGTTTCGTCTGCAAAAGTGATCCTCGACAAATTTTCCAACAGGAGCCGTGGTTTTGCATTTGTAGAAATGCCTGACGACCAGGCGGCTCAAAAGGCAATCCAGGAGCTCGATGGAGCTACTGTTGATGGCAGGTCAATTAAAGTATCAATAGCAAGACCCAAAGAAAAAACCAGTGATAACCGCTCATATTCAAAAAGCCGGTGGTAATGAATTT
>DASXOT010000136.1:0-11307 GCA_036494065.1 Chitinophagaceae bacterium | reverse complement strand
CTTTTTTGAAATTAGCAATCAATTTTCTTTCCTTCGCAAATGGCCTCTCGTCCCCTGACCCAAAATCAGGTATGCTCATTAGCTCTTTTTGCACTTCCATCGCTGGTCCCATGAGGTTCAGTCTACCTTGCATCGCTCTTTTCAGGGTCATGTCGAGTATCAACAATCTATTGATCTCGTTAGTGCCTTCGTAAATGCGATTAATACGACTGTCACGATACGACCTCGAAATTTCATATTCTGCGCTAAAGCCATTCCCACCGTGAATTTGAACGCCTTCGTCCACCACAAAATCCAGGATCTCACTGCCAAACACTTTCAGGGCTGCGCATTCAATCGCGTATTCTTCAGCAGCACCGAGTAACGCTTCATTAAATGGTTTACCTGAATTTATCAATTCTTTTTCCTTTTCATCAATCCAATGAGCAGTCCGATAAAGAGAACTTTCTGCGACAAAAACCTTTATCGCCATTTCGCCCAGTTTGTGCTTAATCGCCCCGAAATTTGCAATGGGTTGTTGGAACTGTTCGCGCGTGGCAGCATATTGGACCGAAGTAGTGACCGCTCTCCTGGAGCCGCCTACAGCTGCTGCGCATAATTTTAATCTCCCAATATTGAGAATATTGAACGCGATCCTATGACCCTTACCGATCTCTCCCAGTACATTTTCAACAGGCACTTTGCAATCCTGGAAATATAATTGAACGGTCGATGAACCCTTTATTCCCATTTTATGTTCTTCAGGACCCTGCGTGAATCCTTCGGTTCCTCTCTCAATGATAAAACCGGTAAACTTATCGCCATCTACTTTCGCGAAGACCGTATATACGTTCGCAAAGCCACCGTTAGTGATCCAACATTTTTGTCCATTCAATAAATAATATTTACCATCAGCGCTTAGTTTAGCCGTTGTCTTTGCCCCCAAAGCATCGCTGCCGCTATTCGGTTCTGTTAAGCCATATGCCCCGATCCATTCGCCGCTGATCAGTTTGGGAATATATTTCTGTTTTTGTTCGGGCGTTCCGAAATATAAAATAGGTAGTGTACCGATGCCGGTATGAGCCGCTATTGCAACTGAAAAAGAATGACCTGCTCCCAGATATTCGTTAACGATCGTCGAGGTAACAAAATCTTTTCCCAGGCCTCCATATTCTTCCGGAAATGAGACGGCAAGGAGACCTTGTTCACCTGTTTTCTGAACCAATGATCTCATCAATCCCGGTTCAAGAGCGTCAATGCGATCAAGAATCGGAACAACTTCGGCGTCGAGAAATTGGTCGCACATATCACGAATCATGGATTGCTCCTCAGAAAATTCTTCGGGAATGAATGTGTCGTCCGTGGAGGATTCCTTAATCAACCACTCTCCACCCTTGGGTACGGCTTTGTTTTTTACATCGATGCTCATAATAAATTATTTAAATTTTGACATCGGGGTTTCCCTTTACTATTTCAAATTATCATAAACAATTTGCAATACACGCTTACAAACTTCAATTTCTTCACCAGGGACGGTGCTGAGGGCTTCGTTCAATGTTTGTTCTGCCAATATCATTGATTGCTCCTCTAATTTTTGCCCCTGTTTCGTGAGGTAAATCCGGTTGATACGCCTGTCATTATTGGCAGCTACACGCTTGACCAAATTCAGTTTTTCAAGATTGTCAACAAGTCTTGTGATGCTCGGCTTATCCCTGAATGTTGCATTACATAATTCTTGCTGACTAAGACCTTCTTTTTTCCATAATTGATACAACACGCTCCACTGCTCAATGGTCAAATTCAACCCGCCCGTATTAAATTTCTTTTGAAGGCAACGGGCAATGGCCGTAGAAGCCTTCCCCGTGATAAAACTGTATAATTCGCCTTTTTTAAATTGGTTGTTTGACATATAGTTGTTTATACAACTATCCAAAACTAGTCATATTTTCGAGATATTAAAAGCGATTGGAACAAAATATTTGAACGGTTTAATTTTCAGGATCATAGGTTCACAATTGGTAGTTTTGTCAACACGAATGATCATTTTTTACATAACGTTATTGCTTTTTGCAGGATATGGCATTCTAATCGTCTATTATTGGTTAAGCTGGAAATCCATCCCTGAATTTTTCCCCAACCCATTGCTTCATTCAACCCATGCATCCGTGATCATTGCGGCACGCAATGAAGAAAACAATATTGGCAAATTATTGCAGGCTTTACAAAAACAAACCTACCCTCAAAATCTTTTTGAAGTGATAGTAGTAAATGATCATTCTACTGATAATACGGTTGAGGTTGTGGAAGGCTTTCAAAATGTAAAGCGGATCGATTTAGAAACGGCATCATCGAATTCCTATAAGAAGAAAGCGATCGAATTGGGAATACGGGCAGCATCAGGCAGCCTGATACTTACCACAGATGCAGATTGCATTCCTCCGACAATGTGGATCGAAACGATGGTTGCATTTTACGAAAAAGAAAAACCAGTATTTATTGCTGCTCCTGTGGTCATTCAAAACAATTCTTCAATCCTCCAAATTTTTCAGGCACTGGATTTTTTAGTGTTGCAAGGCATTACGGCTGCGTCGGTGAATAAGAAGATCCATTCTATGTGTAACGGAGCGAATCTGACTTATGAAAAAGAAGTTTTTAATGCCATAGATGGTTTTGAAAACATTGATCATATCGCTTCAGGCGACGACATGTTGTTAATGCATAAGATAACGACTAAATTTCCGGCAAAGGTTCGTTACCTTAAATCAAAACAGGTAATTGTTTCGACTGAACCGATGAAAACATGGGCTGCATTTTTTAATCAGCGCATTCGCTGGGCCAGCAAAGCAAGATTTTATAACGATAAGAGGATATTTTGGGCGCTGGTGCTGGTTTACCTTTTTAATTTTTCCTTTTTAATATTGCTGGTGGCGGCATTTTGGAATATAAAATTTCTGATCTTCTTTCTTTTGTTGTGGGTGGCCAAAACAATCATTGAACTTCCCTTGTTGTATTCAATAACAAAATATTTTGATCAATCCCCGCTGATGAAATATTTTTTCTTTTTTCAACCCTTACATATTGCATACACGATAGTTGCCGGCTGGCTGGGACAGTTCAAAAAATATGAGTGGAAAGGCCGAATTGTTCGGTAATTGACGTTAATTAGCAACAATTAGCGACTATACGTATGGCAGCTTACTCGTTTCAGGAGGCAGCATGGCGAAGGCTGAAGAAAAACAAAGGGGCAATATTTGGTCTTGTTACCATTGTTCTATTTATTTTGATTGCCATATTCGCTTATCTAATCGCACCTGATTCTTCACCCGATGCCAACCGGATCATACTTGAAATAGGCCGGCAAAAGCCGGGCTACCAACAAAAATTTCTTAAAGTAAGGAATGAAAAAGAAGTCGCTGATGTAGGTTTTTTTAAGCGGTTGATTTCTGGCAGGGAGGATAAATATTATTATATACCGCTTGTAAGTTTTATGGCAACCAATGATAGCATCATTATTCAAAAATTTATAGATGAAGGTGTAAGCGAAAGACAGTCCTATCCCAAATCAATAGTGGACGGTCAAAATCCTGTCGTCACAAAAAAATTTTTTTTGGGCACCGACACCTATGGACGTGATATTCTGAGTCGACTGATCGTAGGGACACGGGTAAGTCTCGGCGTTGGCATGATCACAGTAATCATTTCACTGACCATTGGTTTATTACTCGGGTCGATCGCAGGTTATTTTAGAGGAAGAGCGGACGATATCGTCACCTGGTTTATGAACATCATCTGGAGCATCCCTACTCTGCTGTTGGTATTTGCTATTACACTCGCTCTTGGAAAAGGATTCTGGCAGGTATTTGTCGCGGTTGGATTAACTATGTGGGTAAATGTCGCGAGACTCGTGCGGGGGCAGGTCCTGGGTGCAAGAGAACTCGAATATATTGAGGCAACAAGAGCCCTTGGATTCTCTCATACGAGAACAATTATTCATCACATTCTTCCCAATATTTTTGGTCCTGTGTTGGTAATCGCTGCTTCTAACTTCGCATCAGCGATTGTTATTGAAGCGGGACTAAGTTTCCTGGGTGTAGGTGTTCAGCCGCCACAACCTAGCTGGGGACTCATGATAAAGGAAAACTACAATTTCATCATCACGCAAAACCCTATGCTGGCTATTGCCCCCGGCCTTGCAATCATATTGCTTACGCTTGCTTTTAACCTGTTAGGTAATGGGCTCCGTGATGCTTTGAATGTAAGAGGCAAAATTTAATGAAACCAAAAGTGAATTCGTTTCTATAGCTCTTCCTGTCCTTGCAGGTGATTTATCTTCTTTCTTGCGTTTAGATCGACTGAAATCAAAGTTGCTGCGCAAAGAAAAAACAAGCTCCCTACTTTATCGCTTTCGACCAGGTCGCTTAAAAAATTTACAGCAAGGATCATCATTATCATCACGCCACAACCCATGGTAACCGCCTTATAAAAACGGTCTTGAATACGCTTGTATAATTTCTCTGAATAATACAGCATGCCCCCTGTCAACAATAGAAAAAATAACAAACCGGGAATACCTTGTTCTATGAAAACAAACAAGAAATAATTGTGAACGGTTGAATGCTCTTTGTTATCACTCACCCAAGTCTTGAACACCGGTATGGTATAAGGCTTATAATTATTGTAAAATGTATTCGGACCATAACCCATCAGCCAATTATCTTTTATCATTCTTACACCGGCCACCCACCTGTTTAATCGTTCGGCTGTTGAAAGATCTTTTAACCGATAGGTTGCGATAAGATGTTCTCTGAAATTAGTATGGAAAATTGTCGTCTTGTAATCATTTGAATAAGAAAGATAGCGATCATTTTGACCTAGCCAAAAAGCCGCCGCAATGGTTAGTATTACGCTAGCGATAAATGCCAACAAGAGCTTTTGCCTGTTGACCAGCCAATAAGAAATTAATCCAACAAGCAATGCAAGCCATGCTCCCCGGGCATAAGAAAGAATCAATGCAGCTACGACAATTATGACCATCAAAGCAATTAAAATCCTATGTTTTTTACTTATTTGATATGTGGCAATCAAAATCGGAACCATGCAAACCAGCATTGCAGAGTAATTCACATGATTTCTAAAAAAAGGGCTGACTGCCACATTTATTTCTGAAAATCGGAATCCGTGTGAAGCATGACGGCAAAGTACAATGATTACAACTATAAGCATGGATATCAACAGGCCGCCTCCTGCTATTTTGATCGATTCCCTGTTTTTAAAAATCAACAGCGGCATAAATACAAAAGCTAACAGGTACCAGGTCTTGGCCAAAAGAAACTTTAAAGAAACAAACCAGTCGGTAGAGAACGGAACTGTAACCATTATCCAACCGAAGTATAGACTTATTAAAAATATCAATGGATGTCCCAATGTCTTTGACTCAGCAGAATTTTTGTAAAAAACCTTCGCCAGGAATAGTCCCGCGATCAGTAACATAAAAGGTTCGTCCGGAAGATCAGTCCCTAACGAGGAATTAAAGCTATACTCGATAGACCAGGGCAAGGAAAGGATTAAAAGAAAAAAGATAAATTGAAAATTCTGCCAACTATAGTAAAGCAATAATATTCCAAAAGGAATAATTGCTATCCAGTATTGTGATAAGAAGACGGCGAATAAGGCGAAGAGTAGAAAAATTCCAGCCAGGCAAAGAAAATAAGTATTGAGACTGTATAAACGGCCCTTTATCATGAGGTCATTTTCCGTTTTTTTTCCAACACCAGTGCCGCGAAGAAACCAAAGACCAAACTCAGGATCGCTGCCACTACTATCACCTGCAATTTCCTGGGCTCATCGGCTTTTAAAGCCGGTTTGGCTCTTTCAATAATGATCAGTGCCTGGGGTTTTGCGTCCATCATTAATTTATATTGGCCAGCCAATTCCTGATATTCCTGCATTTGCTGAAGGAGCGCCGCCTGGCGCGATGTAAAAATCTGTGCAGCCGCACTGGCGATATCCATTCGACTCAATGAATCGTGTAAGTTTTGATACTCGGCATTCTTCTCCGCATATTCTTTATTAATTTCAGAAAAAAGTAGTGCATTATTTAAAGTCTGCACATCCTGGTGTATTTGCTGCAATTTTTCCATGATTGCGTTAGCCAGGTTAGCTGCGAGGGATTTGTCTGTGTCCCAAACTTTCACCTGTAATTCGCCATAATCAGTTTTGATCACTCTTGTCTTATCTTTTAAAATATAAGCGGCTTTTTGCAGAGAGTCGGTATCTCTTTTAATCTGGTAATGCTCCGCAAGATTCAGTCGGGATGCTACCGACATATAAACGGTATCAAGTCGTGCGGTCCCTAATATTTTGTCAAGATCATCCGGAGAACCGAGAGTGGAATATAAATTCTGAAGGTTTTGGCTGAATACACTCGTTTTGTCGGCCGCATAAGCCGGCGCCGGTAAAGCGGTTGCTACACCAAGGTATTTTTCGGGAACAAAAAAGAGAACAACGATTGTTAGAACCACGGTAACAATAACCAATAAAACTATTTGCCTCCACCACCGGAAAAAAAGTTCAAACAGATCAGGCATCGAATTGTTTTTATGATGAAAGCTATTGCTTTTTTAGAAAACTTAACCAGCTATTTAATGAGATCATTCGACCCAGCCACATGGTGAGAAATGATATCAATCCAGCCAGTAGAACGAATAGCAGTGTATTGTGAAAAGTTCTTAGCAGATAATATAACACCCCGCAGATGATCAATCCATTCAATAAATAGAAAACGATAGACATGGTATCCAAAACCGTTTTCAACCGATAATGGACAAATAGCATGGTTGATATTCCGAGGAATAGTTGGCTGCATAAAGCAGAAAGACAACAGCCGAAAGCGCCATACCGGGGAATCAGTAAAAGATTCATTACTATGTTGATCACGACGGCACCGAAATTGAAATAAGAAAATGTAGCGATGTTGCCCGTAGCTGTCATTACCGTTCCGTATACCTGCGTCAACCCATAACCGATCAATGCCGGCAAACACCATTGCAGGATCTTTACACCATAGGGATCACTTCGGTGATATAAAATTTGCTGTAACCCCGGAGCCAGGATAATAGAAACGGCAACAACTGTTATTGCAAACATCAATTGTACATGCCGGGTTTGGAGAATTATTTCCTGCAATGGCTTACCCTCCGACCACAATCGTGCAATAAAAGGCATAAAAAAAGAGGCGATAAGATATCCGACCATGTTGGATGCATCCAGAAGCCGGTAAGCCGATGCATAAATACCTGCTTCATGCGCGCCATTCCAATGCAATCTTTCCAGTAAAAAACCGTCCAGGCGAATATGAATAGACATTAGGAAAATGGTCATCGCAAAAGGAAAAACCGATAAAATGACGGGTCGCGTAAAAAAACGGAATGACGGTTTTTTGAAAATAATCCCCTTCGATACCAGAATAAGTACTACAATAAAAACAGCAACAGATGTACAAATTATTTGTGCTACAATGAATCGCTGAATATTCATGGCTCCAAAAACCGACGGCAGAAAAATAAATGTACCACATACAAAGATCATCAATGTTTTGTCAAGTACGGATAACCATGCATCGGTTTTAAACCATTGGTTGGCCGTTATTACATTCCGGAGAAATAAAAATAAAAATGTCAGGAATTGTATAACGATAACGCCCGTTAAAATTTTCCAGTGTGTAACTCCCGATAGTTTTCCCACAGCCAAAACAATTACTGTATAAATCACGAAGAACAGAAGTTTAAGTAGCAGAAAACTGCTAAGCTGGTGTTGCAACTCGATTTTCTTTGCAGCCAGTTCACGATTCATGAAATTATTCAAACCCCAATCCAACAAAAAACCAAATACGATAGAAAGATTTAATAACGAGAAATAAATTCCATACTCAGGTATGCCTGTGATATTTTGTACCTGGCGGTCAATGCCGAATATCCAGATGGGTTTGATCAGGGCATTAAGGATAATGAGCAACAGCAGCGACGAATAAAATTTTGAGTGGCTCATGAACAAAAACGGGGGATGTAAATTGGGAAAAGGAAGATTGATAAATTTTGAAGTTGATTCCAGGGTTTCAAAATTTGCCCAATAGGATTACCAGCCGCTGAAGAGTGCGACGCAACCGGTGTTGACAGTATTACTAAAGCTGGGCTCATAAAATCAATTCAAAACTTTTGCATTCCGGCTAAAACTTTCTTCCAGCGAAATAAACGTCTCCGTTCGTTCAATGCCTTTTATTTTTTGTAGCTGGTCGTGAAGCACATACCTCAATTGCGTAATATCTCTACAGACTACTTCTGCAAACATGCTATAGTTACCAGTAGTATAGTTGAGCCTAACAATTTCGGGGATTTTTTGTAACTCTTTTTCGACAGCGTCATACAGCGAGCTTTTTTCGAGATAGATGCCGATAAACGCAATCACATCATGACCGAGTAACTTAAGATCCACATTGAGTTTTGTACCTTTAACAATGCCTGCTTCCTGAAGCTTTTTTATACGAACGTGAATAGTACCCCCCGAAACAAATAATTTTTTACCAAGATCCGCGTAGGAGATCTCTGCATCTTCCATCATGTGATGAATGATTTGCAGATCGAGTTTGTCAAGATTCAATTTAGCAGCCATTTTACATTACTATTTTTGATAAAAATTAAATAATCTCTAAATTATTGAATAAAATCTATAATTTCCAAATATTTATTGAATGATTTGGAATAAACCACCTTATTACGTTAAATTTGTTCTATCAGTTCTTTATAATTGATCATACTGTGGGGTGATGAAACCTTTGGCAGACATGCCCTCTTGTCTCGAGGGTGGGGATAACAGTACAAACAAAGTGTAGAGCCGACGTTACCGTTGGTAAGGCCGACCAGGGTTGACCACTAAACTTTGCACTTTTGCTAACTGCCTCGTGGAGGTTCGAATCCTCCCCCTACAGCGAATAGTTTTCTCATTGCTTGTATTAGCCTTCGGGATGCACCGGAGGCTTTTCTTTTTTTACTGCGTGTGATAAAGACCTATTAGGTGGCCGTTGTAAAAAAATTCAACAAAAGGGATGATTTATCCGTATTGCAATCAATGAAACTGTAACGACCCGAAACTATTGTTTGCCGACGAGAAGAAGTACCTAATAAATCCTGCTTCAATCCAAATTATCACTTTTAAATCATGTGAAGCTCGTGACCTTACGGCTGCCGGATACTCTTATATGATGAATGCGAAACTACGCACCGGTTAATATGTCCATTAATTTGTGGTTTACATAGTAAATTTCCCTCCCAACCTTGAATGTGTGCAACACATTTTTTGCCGCTAATTTCTGCAGGTATTGTGAGGCCGCTTGTCGTTTGGCAATTTTTCTCTCAACCAACTTTCCTATTTTTACATACGGGAAACTGAAGATTAGTTCAGTAAGTTCGTGAGCTGGAAGTTTTTGAGATATTTCCTTTATCTGTTTTAAACTCTCTTCTTTTAGAACAACAATTTCACGGATGGTATTTAGCGTAGAAATCGCTGTTTCTTTTACCGCATCCAGGATGAAGGAAATCCACTCTATCCACTCATTTCTTTCGGTCACCCCGCGAAGTCGTCGGTAATAGTTGACCTTATGCTTAATGATATATTGACTGTGATATAAGATTGGATGTACAAGAAGCCCTTTACTTATAAGAAATAAAACATTTAATATACGCCCAGTTCGACCATTTCCATCAGCGAATGGATGTATTGCTTCAAATTGATAATGCATCAACGCCATTAGAATAAGCGGATCTGTTTCCAGCGAAGCATCATTGATATATTTTTCCCAATCTACCATCTTCCTGTTTATTTTATCCAGATCAGGTGGTGTGTATATTATTTTATTAGTACTTGGATTCGATAGTTTAGTTCCTTGAATTTTCCTAAATTCAGCTGTAGTGTTTTTTATCCTTTGCATGATCTTTATTGCGAGGTTTCCAGTGAATACTCCGCGTCTCTTTAATTCATCTAATCCCGTATAAATGGCCTCCCTATAGCTTATAACCTCTTTAGTATTTGCGGGAATTCTATCGGAGGGATCTAGTATTGCCCGATATAGGTCGTCTTGAGTAGTTACGATGTTTTCAATTGCCGAACTATCTTTACTTTCTTGTAAGACAATTGTATTTAGTAGAAGACTTGGATTAGGAAGCGTTTGACAGTGTCCTTTTAACTCTGCAAGAAATCTATTGGCAGTAATAGCTTTTTTAAGAATTTCCGGGTTGTCGAGATCAATGGGCGGTGGTAATGCCTTTAGATCATTAAACGGCAAGTCGGGTTTTAACCAAGTCATAAATACATGTTTATCTTATATACACATTCCATAAATGTATCTACATTTTTATAAAATATAAACATATTCT
This sequence comes from Chitinophagaceae bacterium, assembly GCA_036494065.1. Lineage (GTDB taxonomy): Bacteria > Bacteroidota > Bacteroidia > Chitinophagales > Chitinophagaceae > VBAU01. The sequence continues at coordinate 901 of DASXOT010000136.1, read as the reverse complement.
TGAATTATGTCCAAAATATGTACATATTCCGGACAACTTGTGAACCATATGTTCGACCCATAAGTCTTTACTCAACAGGCCATAGCACTGCTTTCAAATCTTCCGCACTATCTACCTTTTGATACTTCTCTAAATGTGGCTATAGTGGCCCCTTTTTAATTCGCCCCTGGATCGTCCCCATTTTTGAGCACTCCCACTCAATTTTTTAGGAGAGACAGAATCATAAAAAAGCCCCGAAAACATCGGGGCTATTATAAAGGCAACGGAACTAAGCTTTTTACTTTTGAATTGGAATTTTAGTCTTCCGCTTTATAGGTGATCGGAAGAACCATTTTAGCTTTTACATCTTTTCCTTTCACTTTTCCAGGCGTCCATTTGGGCATCGCTGAAACCACCCGTACGGCTTCTTTATCCAGTTCATCATCTAGTTTCTTTCCAATAACCTTGGCATTGCTTACACTGCCATTTGCATCTACGACAAATTGCACTTCTACGGTCCCTCCTGCATTGTTGTCAATAGCAGTCTGAGGATAGTTAATATTGTCATTTATGTAATTTTCCAATGCATCATGTCCACCGGGATAAGCAGGGCTAACTTCTGCCATTTCATAAACACCATTTTTATCAGGTTTCATACCTGATGAGGTTTTTGCAGACATTGATCCCACTGTAATTTTTCCTTTCTTTTTCGAAGTCGCATTTTGCTTGGGCGCAGGTGCAGTAGACATGCTGGATGTATCAGTTTTTATTGGTGTATTGGCCGCTGTAGTATCTGTATTGACAGGCGTAGTTTCCGAGTCAGTTGCAGGATTTTTTGTATAATCATTATTGCTTTTGCAAGCAGCAAAAAAAATAACTGAACCTGATATCACTAAGACCTTCCATCCAGATATCAATTTTT
>DASXOT010000135.1:0-3919 GCA_036494065.1 Chitinophagaceae bacterium | reverse complement strand
AAAATTCTTATTGTCGAATTTCTGTAAAACAAAGCGGCATCCATTGTTTTCAAAGCCGACATAGTCGCCGCCATCCCAACTGATGGTAAAGTCAAGTTCCTGGAAAAGCTCTTTTGACCGTTCAAACTCCTTGCCCGATGGAACAAATGGTTGAAGAGATAAATACTTCATGTAATTTTCTTTGTGTAAAGATATTTAGAAACACGAATGTTAAAAAACACGGTAACCAGATTTGCCCGGCTAACAAGAGGTGAAACAGATTAAAACGATTTCAAGCCTTCGTTGTGGTCTGCAAATTTGCAATTCCGTTTTCGAAAGATGAAACCATTTCCTGTTGTAGTTTCTTTCGCGGGAGGTTAAATGGGCAGACTCATTGACAATGTCAGTAAACAATTGACGAGCTTCATTCGGCCGGTTTTCACGAATGAGAAATATCCCGAATTGATAACGCGCCTCATAATCTGAAAATTTTGATTTCATTTTCAGAAACTCACTTTCTGCTTCTTTCGAGTGCCCGAGATGACCGAGTGCGGAAGCATATAGAATGTGGGACCTGGAACGCAGGAATTGGGGTCTTGATGAGAGTTTTTTTCCCAGCGGCAGGATTTCTTCATATTGTTTTTTTGTAAAGTAAGCGAGTATCAGTTGCGAAAAAACATATTCGTTTTCAGTAAAATTGCCCTTCAAACTCGATTCGTAAAGTTCAATGGCCTTGTCGGTAAGCCATTTTTCCAAATAGGCATCTGCCAAAAGAACGCGATTATTAAATGTATCGGAAAACCGAAGATTTGCTTCCAGTTTTTTTATTCGACCACCCGGGTTTACTATACTTCCTACCTCTGTCTGCACTTTTCTAAGTTCTCCTCCTTTAAATATTTCCACAAACAAATAGGCAATGCAACCGACCAGCGGTAAAAAAAACAATGAGCCAGATCCAATTGTGATTTCCTTTGCGAATACAATGAATGACGCAAATCAACTGTAGGCCGATAGTTATGTAATAGAAATATGGGCTCAGGGAAAACATGGTGCCTGTAAATAAGCTTTACAACTCAAAAATATAATTTGAACTGATATTTTTATAACAAAATCTTTTTGATCTGGCTGACCTCGCACGGTAAGTGGAACGTGGTATTTATCCTTTAACTCTGCCTTCCTTCCTATATTTGATAATTCATAACAGGCAGCAGCAATGAAACTTATTCTTTACCAGGTGGACGCCTTTACGAGTAAAGTTTTTGGCGGCAATCCCGCCGCAGTGATTCCATTGAAAGAATGGCTTCCGGAATCCATGATGCAAAATCTGGCCCTGGAAAATAATTTAAGTGAGACAGTTTTCTTTGTTCCTGCTGTGAACCATGAAGGTTACGAAATTCGGTGGTTCACGCCCCTCGCTGAAATAGATCTTTGTGGACATGCTACATTGGCATCCGCATTTGTCCTTTATGACCTGTTGGAATACCAAAAGCCCAAACTGGTATTTCACTCCAAAAGTGGGAGACTCGAAGTGGAGAAAAATAATGACCGGTTTGTGATGGACTTTCCAGCATGGAAGCCTCAGCGTATTTATAATTACCCGGGAAATCTGCGTCAATCACTCGGAGTCAATGAAATTTTGGGGATTTATAAGAATCGTGATTTACTGGTCGAACTGAACAGAGCAGAAGATGTGCTCAACGCGAAACCCAATTTTGCCGCGATTAAAAAATGGGAGGAGAAAGTTATTATCACGGCGCGGGGAAGCGGAGATATAGATTTTGTCTCACGTTTTTTTGCGCCTTCGGTTGGCGTCGATGAAGATCCTGTCACCGGTTCGGCTCATTCACAACTGATCCCTTTTTGGAGTGAAAAATTGAATAAGGCAACCATGCATGCAAAACAATTGTCGAAACGCGGAGGAGAGTTATGGGTTGATCACAAAGGTGACAGGGTAAATATGGCTGGCCAGTGCGCCTTCTTCATGCAGGCAGAGATTGAAATATAAAAAACCTGCCGCCATATTTTCGCTAGTTTTAAATACTAAATTTTTATAAACATGAAATCCATTTTGTTTTTTGCGACATTATTTTTTGCACTCACTGTATGTGGACAAGATAAATCTACCCGGCCAAGCCCACCGGACTCAGTAAGCGTAACCCTGAATAGCGGCACAACGGTTTCTATAAGTTATAGTCAGCCGGCCGTAAAAGGTCGCACTATAGGCAAAGATCTGGAACCCTTGCCAGGCAAGGTTTGGCGCACAGGTGCCAATGAAGCCACCGTTTTCGGGATTGATAAAAATGTAACCATCGAAGGAACAGATCTGCCGGCAGGCAAATATGCTTTGTTTACGATCGCTAATGGCGATGACTGGACGATCATTTTCAATAAAACCTGGAATCAATGGGGTGCTTTTGATTATAAGCAAGCGGACGATGCATTACGTGTAAATGTAAAGGCGGGTAAGGCCTCTGAATTCGCAGAAAGAATGAAGTTTCAAATTTCGAAAGATGGAATAGTTACTCTTCTTTGGGGCAACATCAAGGTAAATTTTAAAGTCAGTTAGGATTTTATTCTAAAATAACTATATGAGGTTGCATCACTGCGACCTCTTTTCGTTTGCCCACGACGAACTTTTATTTCCTGTATGCAACGGTTAATTTCATTGAATTGTCAAGCAATTCTGATAAATGGATTATCATAAACTGGTTAAAGACTGTCTGAAGGGCAAATCTGAAGCCCAGCGGCAACTCTATGAGCATTTCGCTGAAACAATGCTCGGGGTGTGCTATCGCTATACAAAATCGCTCAGGGATGCGGAAGATGTGCTACAGGAGGGTTTTATCAAAGTATTTTTCAATTTAAAGCAATTTAGGAGCGAAGGTGAACTGGGAGCCTGGGTACGTCGCATTATGGTGACAACAGCTTTGAATTTTTTAAAACGAAATCACAATTATCGTGACCAGATGTATTTTCCAGCCGAACATTTACACCCTGTCATTAATGAGGACCCGGCTATTATACTACAGGCAAAAGAATTGACCGACCTGATTCGGCAATTGCCTCCTGGCTATCAAACCATCTTTAACCTTCATGCAATTGAAGGGTATTCACATGTGGAAATAGGGGAAATGCTTGGTATTACTGATGGTACATCGCGTTCGCAATATGCGAGGGCCAGAGCATTGTTGATTAGTTGGCTTCAAAATTATTCCGTTAATAAAAAAGAATCCTATGGCGGCAAATGAATTTGAAAAAAAGATGCAGAGGATCCTGGATGAATTCAAAATTCACCCATCGGGAGAGGTGTGGCAGAATGTGGAAAAGACAATTCGGGAAAGAAAAAGAAAAAGAAGAATAATTTTCTTCCTTGTTTTTTCATGCCTTGGATTATTGATGGCAGGATATGCATTTAACCATTTTACGCAAGGCAATCAACAAAAATCAGATCTGGGCAATAAAAAGAATGGCACGGAAGTACAAAATAAACATGTCAAAAACGAGCAGGCGCCCATCCAAAATATCCAAACAAAAAATGACGACCAAAAAATAGCTGATAGAGATAATTCAGTTCAGACAATCAAGATAATCAAGAATGAAAAACCTGCGAATAATAAATTCTATAACAACGAACATCTGCCACATAATATCGGTACGATTGCAAAAACCAGTAAACGAGATGATAATAAAAATGGGAAAAAAATACCTGGCGAAACGGTCTCAAATAATACACAGCCTGGAACTATCGCTGGCGTGTCTGCTACTAATGACAAAATAAATTCTGCTGATTCAATGGTTAGTAGGTCGAACATTGTTTCCCGGCAAGATGATAATAGCACTAATATGCAGTTAGATTCGTCGACCAAAAAAAATGTCGATGCTAAAACAAATAAAATTGACAGTTCAATAGCGCAGGTTACAAAGCCAAAAGTGGAAAGCA
>DASXOT010000134.1:0-2118 GCA_036494065.1 Chitinophagaceae bacterium | reverse complement strand
AACACCCAACTCTTGCAAATAATTGAGTTTTTCCCGAATACCGTTCAGTTCTCCAATGCTATCGCCATTGCTTTCATAAAAACTTCTTTGGACGAGATGATAAATAATCTCTCCTTTCGGGGAATTCTGTGCATTAACAGGAATGAAACTGACAATAAAGATTGTGAGACAGATAATCTTTTTCAGAGTCTTCATATAAAAAAGTTCAACGGCAAAGATGCGGGAAATATTAAAAGGATATAATAGAAAAAAATCCCGCGCAGGGCGGGATTTCGTTTTTAATGGGTACTTTCTTATCTGGGTTTTTCACCATTCAGAGAAAAGGGACCAATTAGCTACAACCCAAACTATTTCCACAATTCAAACATTTGTAACAAGTACCACTACGCACAGTAATGTGACCGCAAACGTTACAAGCGGGCGCATCGCCCTGCATGGATTTAGCCGCTGCATTCACTGCATTAAGCCCGGAATCAGTTTTTCCTGCGTGAACATGTTTAGCTTTTGCAGGTTGACTCGCGGTCGAAGAAGTATTCACAACTCTTACGCTAGACAATTCAGGTGCTTTTGCGTACTCGAGGTTGGACGGAATTTCGTCCCAATCATCAGTACCGGTATTCAGCACCTCAGGTTTGTCCAACACATGCACAAGGTCCGTACGGCCGAGGTACTCATAACCCAGTACGCGGAAAATGAAGTCGACTATAGAAGTTGTTGATTTGATATTGGGGTGTTCGACAAATCCAGCCGGTTCAAATCTTGTAAACGCGAACTTGTCGACAAATTCTTCCAATGGTACTCCATATTGTAAGCCAATAGAAATAGCGATGGCAAAACAGTTCAACATGCTGCGCATAGTTGCGCCCTCTTTTGCCATATCAATAAAGATTTCCCCCAATGTGCCATCGCTATATTCACCCGTCCGCAGGAAGATTGCCTGGCCATTAATCTTTGCTTTTTGTGTAAAGCCGCGCCGCTTAGCAGGTAATGAGCGCCGCTCTACTATACTGGCCAGTTTTCTTTTCAATTTTGTATCCGGTGAAGATTGCACTCGCTTCTGAACCTCTTCGAGTAATTCATCAATTGTCAGCTTGCCCATATCAACGATGTGAGATCCCAGTTCCTGGTTACCGGCTACCGGATGCTGGTAATTTACTTCTGCTTTTTCCTGCGCCCTTTCATTTGTCCCTTGCTCTTTCTTTTTCTTGTCGCTCTTGTTGCTCAACGGCTGAGATAATTTAGAGCCGTCACGATACAATGCACAAGCTTTCAATCCCAATTCCCAGCTAAGCATATAGGCGTCAGCAATCTCTTCAACGTTGGCCTCATTTGGCAGATTAATTGTTTTGGAAATGGCGCCACTGATGAAGGGTTGAGTGGCGGCCATCATGCGGATGTGGCCATGGGCGTGAATATAACGCTCACCCTTTTTACCACATTTATTGGCACAGTCAAAAACGGGCAGATGTTCTTCTTTCAAATTGGGAGCTCCTTCTAACATCATTGTACCACAGACATAGTCATTGGCAGCTTCAATTTCATCATCACTAAATCCAAGAGCTTCCAGCAGGCTCCATTCAAAATCGTCGTATTGTTCGGAACTAAATCCGAGACGCTGGAGGCATTCTTCTCCTAACGCATATTTATTGAAAACAAAGGCAATATCAAATGCTGATGAAACGGCAGTATCCAGTTTCTTTATCTCATCAGCGATAAATCCTTTTTCGCTTAATGATTGATGGTTGATATAAGGTGCCCCGGCAAAGGTTGCAGCACCCACAGCGTACTTAATGATCGAACCGATTTCCTTTTCGCTGTAACCCAAATTCTTTAGAGCAAGGGGAACCGATTGGTTGATTATTTTGAAATAACCACCACCACTTAATTTCTTAAATTTTACCAATGCAAAATCAGGCTCAACTCCGGTCGTGTCGCAATCCATTATTAAGCCGATGGTACCTGTGGGAGCAATCACTGTCGCCTGTGCATTTCTGTATCCAAATTTTTCGCCTAGTTCCACTGCATCGTCCCAGGCTTTGCAAGCGGCTTTTAATAAATAATCCGGGCAATACTTGGCTTTGATACCCTGGGGTTTTATACTCAGCGCTTCATATTCAT
>DASXOT010000133.1:0-3817 GCA_036494065.1 Chitinophagaceae bacterium | reverse complement strand
ACTGGAGGCATGTAAATTGCTAGACAAACGAAACGTTCAATTTAAAACGTCATTCATTGGCGATTGGGTAGATATAGAAGAGGCGGAGTTTAATGAGTTTGTGGCTGTAAATGATTTAAGCGACAAAGTCGTTTATGTGGGAAAAAAATACGGCAAAGAGAAAGAGGCTTATTTTGAAAATGCTGACGTATTTGTATTTCCGAGTTTTTATCACAATGAGGCGCTGCCCCTGGTGATCCCTGAAGCCATGCAATATGGCTTGCCGGTGATCTCAACAACAGAAGGCGGTATACCCGATATGGTTTCTGATAATGAGACGGGCTTCCTGGTAAACAAACAAGATCCGGAGGCCCTGGCCGATAAAATCCAAATACTTATTGAAAACCCTTGTATGCGACAAAAAATGGGAACCAAAGCAAAAATGAAATTCGCTCAAAAATTTACGGTAAACGTGTTCGAAAACAATTTGTCTAAAATATTTACTACTGTTCTTGAAAAAAAGAACGTCAAGACACCTGCCGTGCAGCCGAAAAAGGTCCTTTTTATTACTAAGTTTCTTTCACACTACCGCGTTGAATTCTACGATAAGTTGAAAGATTCATTATTAGAACACAACGTGGAGATCAATTTGATTTACGGAAAATCCAAGGGAACTGACTCTCTGAAAAAGGATGAAGCGGAGATCGAGTGGGGAAAATATGTACCTAACAAATGGTTTAATGTTGGTAGGCGACAGTTGATCTGGCAACCTTACCTGAAGTATTTAAAAGGCATGGACCTGGTGGTCGTGTCCCTGGAAAATAAACTTATTCTCAATTATTATTTAATGGTTGCCCGGAAATTTTCCCGGTACAAACTGGCATTTTGGGGGCATGGAAGAAACATGCAGGCCAAAGTGGGCAGCATTGGTAATAAGTACAAATCTTTTTATTTAAATAAATGTGACTGGTGGTTTGCCTACACAAAAGGGGTAAAAGAACTTGTAGCAAAAAATCATTTCCCGGAAGATAAGATCACGATTGTACAGAATGCCATTGATACTATAAACTTAAAAAAGTATTATGGTGAGATCGCCAATTCGGAAATAGACCAGGTACGGGAAGAGTTGGGAATTAAAGGCAATAAAGTGGGGATCTACTGTGGCGGTATTTATGCAGAAAAAAGAATTGATTTTATTATCGAGACCTGCCACCGGATAAAAAAGGAAATACCCGATTTCCATATGATCTTTATTGGCTCGGGAGTTGACTCTCATAAAGTGGCTGATGCAGCAAAGAATACCGACTGGATACATTATTTAGGGCCGAAACTGGGAAAGGACCGCGTAAAGTATTTTAAGATCTCATCTATCCAGCTAATGCCAGGATTGGTTGGCCTCGGTATTTTAGATTCATTCGCGTTGGAAACACCGATTGTAACCACACAATATCCTTTTCATAGTCCCGAAATCGATTACCTCGAAAACGGCATTAATGGCATTATCACAAATGACAACATCGATGACTACTCTCAAACGGTCATTGGGGTTTTAAAGACCGAAAAATATCTAGACCTGATAGAAGGTTGCAAAGCTTCTTCCGAAAAATATACAATTGAGACGATGGTTGACAACTTTAAGAATGGCGTTTTATCATGTTTAAAGGTAAGTTGACCTCACATCATCCTGCGATAAGACAAGTGCTAATGTTATTCGAAATCATTTGTTTATAATTTTCCTCTGCGTTCAGCATTGTAAATTAGATTAATGTTTAAAAAAAGTTGATTTTTTGTTACCATAAAACGAACAAAAATATTGTGGCCTTTGCTTTTGTAATTTATATTTGAAAGCCTGTTATACTTAAAACCGCAAGGCCATTGAAAATTCTAAGTATGCCAGGAAGAATAAATAACCCGGACAATAACATGCATAACGACTTAGCCCCTATTGTTTTATTCGCATACAAACGGAAGGATACGCTTCGCCAGACGGTGGAGGCACTCCGGGTTTGCACGCTGGCATCAGAATGCGATCTTTATGTTTTTGCGGATGGCGCCAAAGGAAAAAAAGACCAGAAAGAAGTAACTGAAGTCAGGAACTACCTGAAAACCATTTCTGGGTTTAAAAGCATTTCTTTTAATTTATCGGAAAAGAACAGAGGCATTTCTCATTCAGTGATTGAGGGTGTAAACAAAATATTCTCGAAGAATGATAAAGTGGTCGTACTGGAAGATGATATCGTAGTTTCCAAAAACTTTATCGTTTTCATGAATGAAAATCTTTTGAAGTATCAAAATCAACAATCTGTTTTTTCCATTTCCGGCTATAACTATCCTTTTAGGGTGAAAGACAACGAAAAATTGGATGCTTTCTTTTTGCCTCGCTCCTCTTCATGGGGATGGGCAACCTGGAGGGACAGGTGGTGCGACCTGGATTGGGAAATAAAAGAATATAGAGACTTTTCTTCCAATAAAGATCAGATCAGGGAATTTCATAGAGGAGGAAGCGATCTTTTCCGCATGTTGAAAAAGCAACAGATACAACAAATGGATGTTTGGGATGTGCGTTGGGTATATAATCAGTTCAGGCGAAACGGCCTTACCGTATATCCTACAATTTCAAAAGTAAGGAACGTGGGATTTGGCCAGGATGCTACCAACACAAATACATACAACCGTTATATTTCCGAGTTTGATGGAGGAGAAAAAGAAGATTTTACACTGCCGGAATGTATTTCTATCGATCCATTTTATCACCGGCAGTTGTTGAAATTTTATTCTCTTTTTTCTCGAATTAAAAGCAGGCTTAAAACCATTCTTTTTAAGATTGGCCTTATTAAAAGGCCATTTTATTTTGTGTATTCTTCCATTTTGGGATTGCATCTTTCGATTGATCCTGATTCTTCAATCCTCGGATTTCTAAATGATAAATGAGTATCGATTGCTATCATAGGCAAAAAATTTATCATGATTTCCAGAAATAAAAAATGAGTAGTATATTTCTAAATGGCTGAATTATTTCTGACCCGATTCGCAATTTCTGAAAAAATCGCCCCTCATTGAAACGTAAGTGAAAGATGAAAAAGGTATCGCTATTAAATTTTACACTTACGACAGGCAAATATTCAGCATTTCTGGATGAGATAATCGGGCTTGCTCAATCTAAAAAATCCGCTGTTGTATGTGTTGCCAATGTGCACATGTATTCCGAGGCGCATAAGGACAAGAAATTCGAAAATATTATCAGTGAAGCCGAAATAGTTACACCCGATGGAAAGCCTCTGACCTGGGCGTTGAGGGTGCTTTACGGCATCCGCCAGGAGAGAGTGGCGGGTATGGATGTGCTTCCCGACCTTTTAAAGCAAATGTCCTCGAATGGCATCTCCGCCTTTTTCTATGGCAGTTCCGAGGTTACTTTGGAAAAGACAAATGAATACCTCAGTACAGTTTATCCAGAATTAAAGATTGCGGGTCTGCATAGCCCTCCTTTTTATTCTTCTGGCGACTTGAACAATAATAATGCGGATGAAGAAGTTATTACAGCCATCAATGGATCTTTGCCCTCGGTTGTTTTTGTTGTTTTGGGCTGTCCCAAGCAGGAAAAATGGATGGCCGCCATGAGAGGCCGGATAAATACCGTGATGGTGGGAATTGGCGGCGCGCTGCCGGTAATGATAGGAATGCAAAAAAGAGCACCGAAGTGGATGCAAAATGCAGGACTGGAATGGCTTTACCGCCTGATGCAGGAACCAGGGAGATTGTTTAAAAGATACGCTACGACTAACAGGTTGTTTATATGGGTTGTATTTAAGGAATACTTTAGATTGAAGCTGTTAGTTCC
>DASXOT010000132.1:0-6216 GCA_036494065.1 Chitinophagaceae bacterium | reverse complement strand
GCTTTCATTGAGCGGTGATTACGACACTCAATTAGTATCTACTCACCAATGGTTTGGGATCAGTGTGGCTTGCGTAAGTATTGTTATGTTTTACTTACATAGGAAACCTGCATCAATAAACACCCAAACTTTTGCCAGTGGGCTACTATTCCTATTAATAGTTATTACGGGTCATCTTGGAGGATCGATTACACATGGTTCTGATTATTTAACGAAACCTTTGTCGAAGTCAACCGACTCCTCGACTGTACAGCGAAAACCCATTCCGAATGTGCAGGAAGCTGCTGCCTATGCTGATATCATACAACCGTTACTTCAAACAAAATGCTATTCCTGCCATGGGAAAAATAAACAAAAAGGTAAATTAAGGATGGATGATTCCACGGGTTTGCTGAAGGGCGGAAAAGATGGGGTGGTGCTAATTGCGGGAAATGCCGGGAAGAGTGAAATGATAAAGCGCCTGATGCTGCCGCGAGGAGATGATGATCATATGCCCCCTAAGGAAAAGCCACAATTGACGGAGCAGGACATAGCCCTGGTACACTGGTGGATTGCGACGGGCGCTTCATTTGATAAAAAAGTAAAAGAGCTGGATCAACCTGAAGAAATAAAACCGGCATTGCTGGCCTTGCAAAAAGAACAAACAAAAACAATCGTTGCCCCCGACATTCCCACAACACCTGTTTCAAAAGCCGATGAAAATGCAATAAAGAAATTAAAAGATATCGGCGTGGTCATAGAGCCTGTGGCGCAGAATACAAATTACCTTTCCGCCAACTTTGTGACGGCAATGAATTTTGATAATGGAGGAATGCAATTATTGCTGCCGCTTAAAGACCAATTAATTGAATTGAAACTGGGCGGTACGTCGATTACTGACTCTGCTTTACAAGTCATCTCGCAACTAAAAAACCTTATGCGCCTGCAATTAGATCATACAAAGATCACAGATAAAGGGCTGAGCTATTTAAAGTCATTGCAAAACCTTCGTTATCTCAATTTAGTGGCGACGGGGGTCACCGGTGCAGGTGTAGTGCAATTAAAAGATCTGAAAAACCTTCAATCCATTTATCTTTATCAGACAACTGTAAAGAAATCTGAGTGGAATAATTTAAAAAAATCGTTTCCCAAAACAACTTTGGATTCGGGTGGTTATATCGTTCCATTGTTCCCTACTGATACCACCGAAGTGAAACCACCGAAGGCAAAACAATAATTAATGAGAGTCCTACTTTGCTGCCTTTTAGCTCAGTCAATGGTTTGTTTTTCCCAAACGAACAATTCTCCTGTTCCTACAAGGCAGCAACTGGAATGGCAACAAATGGAGTTTTACCTGTTTGTGCATTTTGGACCGAATACTTTTACGGACAAAGAGTGGGGCGAGGGAACAGAAACAGAAGATGTTTTTAATCCAGCTGATTTAGATTGCCGTCAATGGTGTCGCATAGCGAAGGCGGCTGGCGCAAAAGGAATAATTATTACTGCCAAACACCACGATGGTTTTTGTTTATGGCCAAGCAAATACTCGACGCATACAGTTCGTGAAAGCAAATGGAGAAATGGAAAAGGCGATGTATTAAAAGAATTGTCGCAAGCCTGCAAAGAATACGGTCTAAAATTCGGTGTCTATATTTCACCCTGGGATCGTAATCATCCGAAATATGGAACGCCAGCCTACAATGATGTTTTTGTAAATATGATGAAGGAAATTTTTTCCAATTATGGGCCCATTTGGGAATTATGGTGGGATGGAGCAAATGGCGAAGGTCCCAATGGGAAAAAACAGGTTTATGATTGGAATCGTTTCAAAAAGACAGTAAGAGAGATTTCACCAAACACAGTTATATTTAGTGACGTTGGACCTGATATCCGCTGGTGTGGAAATGAAAAAGGAATTGCGGGAGAAACTAATTGGGGCTATTTGGATACGGCTGGGTTTACACCGGGTATCGGAGCACCACCCACAGATACATTGAACCGTGGAAATGTCAATGGCAAGGCCTGGATACCGGCTGAATGTGATGTAAGCATTCGCCCGGGATGGTTTTATCACAAGGAGGAAGATGATAAAGTGAAGACACCGGAACAATTGTTTCAACTTTATTTGAAATCAGTCGGCCGAGGTGCCAACATGCTGCTGAATGTACCACCCGACAGGCGAGGCATGATTGGGGAAAATGACTCGGCTGCGCTGCTTGGATTTAAGAAGCTAAGAGACGAAAGCTTTTCTTCCAACCTCGTTGCGGGCTATACAATTGGCGGCATGAAATTCATTGGGACAAAATTCAGGGCATTTACATCTCAGACTAATATAGAACTAAGCGATTATAAAACCGATACAATTTATTTTGGGTTAAAGAAAGAAACGGCGATGAACTGCATCGGGATACAGGAAAACATTAGAAAAGGGCAAGCGATCAAAAAACTTCAGGTTCGGTTATATGATCGCGGTCGGTTAATTAAAGAGATCGATTTATCTACAGTGGGACGAAAGAGGATAATAACTTTCCCGGTAGAAACCATTTCAACTTTCAAAATTCAAGTAAAGCAAGCGAAAAAAAATCCTGCAATTGTCAATGTTGCTTGTTATTTAATTCCTGAAAATCTAATTGAAAAATAACCATGAGAAATTATTTCAAGATTTTACTCTTCGCGATGATCTTGTTGGTCCAAACATCATTTGGCCAAAACAAACAAGTCAAAAAAAATTATCTTTCCGAAACCAAGGCGGAAAAAGAAGCTAGAATGAAATGGTGGAAGGATGCGCGTTTTGGATTATTTATTCATTGGGGATTGTATTCAGTTCCTGCAGGTGTTTGGAATGGCGATACGACTCATGCCGAATGGATACGAACAACTGCAAAGATCCCAGTCCACGAATATGAAAAATTTGTGCAGCAGTTTGATCCCGAGAAATTTGATGCAGAGGAATGGGTAAAGCTGGCAAAGGCAGCGGGAATGAAATATATCGTTATCACGTCAAAACATCATGACGGTTTTTGCATGTTTAACACTAAACAAACTGATTTTGATATCATGTCCACACCATTTCACCGGGATATAATGAAGGAATTGTCCGCTGCATGCAAAAAGGAAGGCATTCAACTTTGCTTTTATCATTCCATTATGGACTGGCATCACCCCGATTATTTGCCGAGGCGGAATTGGGAAACCGATCGGCCAACGACAGGCGCTAATTTCGAAAATTATGTTGCCTATCTGAAGAGTGAACTCAAGGAACTATTGACAAACTATGGAAAGATTGGCGTTCTTTGGTTTGATGGCGAATGGGAAAACACATGGACACATGAGCGTGGAAAGGATTTGTATGAATATGTGCGCAGCCTGCAACCTTCTATCATTATCAACAATCGCGTAGACGTTGGTCGGTCAGGAATGCAGGGTTTAACAAAAGAGGGAGAGTTTGTTGGTGACTTCGGAACACCTGAACAAGAAATTCCTCCCACGGGTATTCCGGGCATCGATTGGGAAAGTTGTATGACGATGAATAATAATTGGGGGTACAATAGTCACGATAATCACTGGAAATCGCCCGAAGACCTGGTGCAAAAACTGATAGATATAGCTTCAAAGGGTGGGAATTTTTTATTGAATATCGGACCTACTTCCGAAGGCGTTTTTCCGGGGCCAGCCATTGATCGTTTAAAAGAAATCGGTTCATGGATGAGTAAGAATAGCGAAAGTATCTATTCAACAAAGGCAAGTCCTTTCAAGACCCTGGCTTGGGGAAGATGTACGCAAAAGGCAATCAATGGTGGAACCAGGCTTTATCTCCATGTTTTTGATTGGCCAACGGACGGAAAGCTTGTTGTTCCGGGCCTTGGAAGCCCGGTAACAAACTGTTATTCGCTTGCTGATAAAATAAGATTGCATCCCGAAAAAGAAGAAGGGAATTACATGATTGATATTTCAAAAGTTCAGAAGCAAGATTATGCAACAGTCATTGTAGTTGATATAAAAGGAAGCCCCGTCATTTATGATACTCCCGAAATAAAGGCATCTTCCAGTATTTTCATCAATCAATTACAGGTTGCTATAAAATCTAAAATCCCTAATGCAACTATTCATTACACCACAAATGGAGATGAGCCAACTGCGCAATCTCCGATCGTCAAAACAGGGATATTGTTGAAAGAATCAGAAACCATTAAAGCGAGGTGTTTTCTGCAAAATAAACCGGTTACTGAAATCGCAATGGCCAGTTTTGAAAAAGTAATACCAGCGGCGGCAGCCGCCATCACATCTACGTCGCCTGGACTTAATTATTCTGTGTATGAAGGCGAGTGGTCGAAATTGCCCGATTTTGCCAGTTTGAATGCAAAATCTACGGGAGTTTCTAATGGTATTGACATCAGTTCAAAAAAGGGCGCAGAGAAATATGGGTTTACATTCAGCGGGTTGATAAATGTTCCGATTGACGGCATTTATAATTTCTATATTTCGTCTGACGACGGCAGCAAACTATTTATAGACGATAAGCTGCTTATTGATAATGATGGGCTGCATGGCCTGGGAGAAAAAAATGGCGAAGTTCCACTTGCCAAAGGATATCATAAGATTGGTATCTCATATTTCCAGGCAACCGGCGGGGATGATCTGATAGTACAATGGCAAAGTCCGGGTTTTGGGAAACAAGTTATTCCGGCTTCGTCTTTTTCGCGGTGACCTCCTAAACCCCTTTAAAGTTCGCTTTCCTTTTTTCAAGAAAGGCGGAAGTCCCTTCCTTCATATCTTCTGTTTCAAAACATTCGCCGAATTTCTTGATCTCGAAGTCATAGCCCTGTTGTGTGTGGTCAAAATTATTAATGCATTCGATAATCTTTGAAACAGCGACCGGTGCCTTAGTTTGAATTAATGCTAATGTTTCTTTCACAATCGACAGTAATTGATCCTGCCGAACGACTTTATTGACGATCCCATATTCTTCGGCCTCTTTGGCCGAAATCATATTTCCGGTCATCAGTAATTCCATAGATAAATTCCTTCCCACAAGTTGTGTAAGCCGTTGGGTACCGCCATAGCCGGGTATTAATCCCAGGTTTACCTCAGGTTGACCAAATTTTGCATTCTCACTCGCGTAAATGAAATGACAGGCAAGAGCTAATTCGCAACCGCCGCCCAGCGCAAAACCATTCACGGCAGCGACAATTGGCTTTGGACAATTTTCAATTTTATCGAAGACGTCATGCCCCTTTTTTGACAGTTTAGTTGAATCAGCCGGTTTTAACGTCATGAACTCGCTTATGTCCGCTCCGGCTACAAACGCCTTTGCTCCCGCACCCGTAATGATCGCCGATTTTATTTCATGATTATTGTAAACTTCATTAATGGCTTCATCAAGATCATTGAATACATCTTTGTTAAGTGCATTCATTTTATCAGGACGATTGATAGTAATAATCAATATTCCATTTTCCAAAGAAGTGATCAATGTTGAATAACTCATTTTTTATCTTTTAATTTTCTAATTCTTGACCATTCATGTTGATCGGCATGTTCTTTACCAAATATCTTAAGAAAGAAAACAGATCTATGAGACTTTGCTCCAGCTTGTTTAAAAATTTCTGTTTGCTTTTACCCATTCCCTGATATAGCTTGCTATTTCTGACGTAGAAATACCGGGAGCAAACAATTTACCAACTCCTATTTCATTTAATTTTTTCATATCCTCATCGGGAATAATACCTCCACCGGTTAACAATACATCATCCATCTCTTTTTCCTTCATGAGTTGTAGCACTTTTGGAAAAACGGTCATATGCGCACCAGATAAAATGCTGATCCCGATGGCATCGACGTCTTCCTGCAAAGCTGCATTGACGACCATTTCGGCGGTTTGACGAAGACCTGTATAAATCACCTCCATACCGGCATCACGCAGAGCAGTAGCAATTACTTTTGCGCCGCGGTCATGACCATCCAGCCCAACCTTAGCGACCAACACACGAACAGGCCTGTTTAACTCTCTATTCATTCAGTTTGATATATTGGCTCAAAAGTAAGGTTTTGAAAGAGGTTTTTCCAGCGGGGGTTGTTATTTGAAAGCGGCCTTATCTTTTTCAATCTTTTCTTTAAACATTTCATTGAAAGCCCCATTGGCTCCTTTCAATAAAATAATAAGATCCCCATGCTCCCGGGCCAGTGGTGCGGTAATACTGTCTGTGACTATGGCTGAAGAGAAGTTTTTAATAAAAT
>DASXOT010000131.1:0-5266 GCA_036494065.1 Chitinophagaceae bacterium | reverse complement strand
TTTTCTTTCAATTAGCACGGGGCCTTTGTGTGCCCAGAAGGTTTTGTATTCTCCCTATATCGGCACCGAACCCTCCACTCGTTTTGAAGTGATTGGAAAAGCAGGCAGCTATTATTGGGTTCAAAAAAGCAAAACCAAATTCAGTTACAGAAAAGTTATGGAGCCCTGGCTGGATGACAAGCAACTGAAATTTGAGATTTATGATGAAAGAATGAACCTGCTAAGAACCATTCCTTCTTTACTTGCAGACAGTCTTATCAAAGAATACCTCATTCCCGCGGATGAATATTTTGATCAATTATCACTGCAATCAGCCGATCAAAAAACAATCGCCCTGTTGACTCGCTACACTCCAGATGGCGATTTAGTTCGCAGGGACACTATCGCTGAATTGCCGCCAAAGATGAAATGTGGAGATTTTCTGTTGATCCGTTCCCAGGATAAAAGCAAAATTCTGTTACTAGGTTTTGAAACAGTGCCCGATTCGCCATCCCGGTTGCATGCAATTTTATATGATAAGAACTGGCAACTACTCTGCACAAATGAATACAGCAATGTGCACATCAGCAAACCTCTTGTTCAATACGAGCCGATCGATTACCCGTTAGAAAATTATAACAGCGCCCCGGTTAAACTTGGCAACAACGGAGAATGGCTCATGATATCATCCGGATTAAATCACAACTATCTGTTGTTTCATTTTATGGGAATGGACAACAGGTTTGTTTATAAAGAAATTAAGTGACCGTCACCAAATATGGTTGAAGATGCGGGGCTTTATTTGGATAATGAGAAACTGGAAGGGTTTGCAGGAGTGCTTTCAAGGGTTAGTATCTCAGCTATAAAAAATGTGCGGATGATACATTATTCGTTAAGCGATTTTCATATCGATTTCGACACGAGTTATGATCTGAACACACTTGGCAATAACAAAGTGCGAAACGAAAACATGTTTGAGGAATATTTTATGACAGTTCCTGGCAAAGGGTTTTTATTTTTAAAAGAATACGGTAAAACATTTGCCTCTGATTTTAGCAGCAACGGCTACAATCCCGACGATGGGCAATTGAGAAGTGCTGACCGCTCATTCAACAGCGTGTTGGCCGAAGCGATTAACAAAGATGAATATACCCGTTATGATAATCTCGCGGGAACCCGTAGCAATTTCGATAGGGGAGATCTTACTTTATATTATTTCCCTGCCAGGGCCAGTGATAGTTGTTGGAGCGGTATTATTAATAAACAGCAAATAACGGAATTAGGTAAATCGTATCTCTCCTATGTTTTTCTTCCCCGGCAAGACAAGCTTTTTTTCCTTTACAACAGCTTTTACAGGAACAGGGATCAATATAGCAGTACCACAGTTCTTGATCAAAAAGGAAACGCCATAGATGAAGGCATTGAGTACTGGAAAATAAATAATACTCTCGTATTTCAAAAAGCAAGACAGATCTCCGAAAATGAGTTAGCTATTCCATATCAAAAAAACATGAGAAATGGTTTTGCGATTATTCACTTATGAGCAGTCACTGGTCATTGTTGGAGATGAGATTAATGTTTGATTAGTTTTTTCTCGAGTTCTTCAAGAGAGACTCCTTTTGTTTCGGGAACTTTTGTCAATACCCAGATTAACTGTAATACCATCATACCTGCCAGGAACGTGAAAATGGGCCATGGATTTTTTCCAACAGTCCCGTGATCTTTATCGAGGAAGATTGGTGTTATCAAAGTAATGACGCCGGCAAAAACCCAATGTGTGCTGGCCCCGAAGGATTGTCCCAGTGCCCTAACCTTGTTGGGAAAAATTTCTGCAATGAAAACCCAGATCACGGCTCCCTGGCCAATGGCGTGAGAAGCGATAAACAGCAACAAAAAACTCATTAAAAAGGCAGGGCTTAAGCCCATTTTAAAAGCTACTGCCACCATAGCAAGACTGATAATATAGCCTATTGATCCGACGATCAATAATGTTTTGCGACCCAGCCGGTCAATGAAATATAAACCTACGAAGGTGAAAACGAGATTTGTTCCGCCAATGGCGATCGAATTAGCGAGAGATTCCTTTGCTCCCAAACCAATAGTTGTCAGGATCTGTGGCGCATAATATAGAATGAAATTGATGCCCGACCATTGATTGAAGAAGGCTACGAAAAATGCCAGCCATAGAACAGTCTTGTACTTGTTGCTGAAGATTGATTCTTTTTGCCCTTTATCGATTTCGGCATTGGCGGCGATGATCTTATTGACCTCGTCATCAGGATTATCATTGCCAAGTTTAAAAAGCACTGCTTTTGCGCCGGCCACGTCGTTTTTGATTGATACCAGCCAGCGAGGGCTTTCCGGAACGCGCAGCACCATCAAAGTATATATAATCGAAGGAATGGCAAGCACACCCAACATCCAGCGCCAATCGTCAGCGCCGCCGATTCCCTGTAGCAAATAGTTGGAAATATAGGCGATCAATATTCCGAAGACGATATTAAACTGGTACATAGCTGTCAACCGTCCTCTTTCAGCTGTAGTCGAGATTTCAGAAATATAAGTGGGTGCCACAACTGACGAAATGCCAATGCCTAATCCTCCTATGAAACGAAAGAAAGAAAAAACGTAAGGATTCGGTGCGAACGCTGTTCCCAATGCAGATACCGCAAACAACACTCCTATCCAAAACAGTGTTTTTTTTCTGCCAAGTCTTTCTGCGGGAATGCCACCAATCAATGCACCGACCACAGTTCCCCATAAAGCCATTGACATAATGAATACACCATGAAACAAAGGGCCGGTGTTCCATAATTTTTTTATTGGCTCATTGGCGCCGGAAATAACAACCGTATCAAAACCAAAAATAAAACCAGCCAACGCAGCAACGATTGAATACTGGAATAGATTATTTTTCTTCATAAGCAAACAAGATGGCAATTGGAAGATAAGAAATATAACAAGTATAACTTGTGTAATTATAAAAGCCTTGTTGCCTTTTCGAGATCGCCGGGCGTGTCAATTTCAATTCCCATGTAATCGACGACTACCATACGAAGAGGAACTCCATGTTCAAGATAACGCAGGCATTCAATTTTTTCAGCAGCTTCAAGTGGGGTTACCGGCCAAGTAGTAAAATCAAGCAACGCCTTCTTTCGAAATGCGTATACCCCTATATGCTCATAGTATGTAACGGCAATCTTTTTGCCCCTGGGATATGGAATTACACTGCGACTAAAAAAGAGGGAGTTCATGTTTTGGTCCACAGTAACTTTCACAAAATTGGGATCATTAATTTCTTTTTCATCTTTTAATACCTGCATCAACGAGGCCACCTGCACCGATTCGTCATCAAATTGTTTCAACAACCCTCCTAACGGTTGCTCTTTAATAAATGGAGTATCTCCTTGTACATTGACGATTATATCTACATCCAAGTCTGCAGCAGCTTCCGCAATCCTGTCGCTTCCGCTTTCATGTTGCTTTTTACTCATGATCACTTTACCGTTGTGACGGGTTATCTCGTCGAAAATGATTTCACTGTCAGTCACCACTATTACTTCATCAAATAGACCTGTTGCTACAGTTGCGTCGTACGTCCGGCGGATAACCGTTTTGTCTCCCAGTAGCTGCATCAACTTTCCAGGGAATCGTGTAGCATCGTAGCGGGCTGGAATTAAAGCGATAGAACTGGGATTATCAGGATTCATTTTGATTATGGGGAAATAAATGTTTATTGTGAACTCTTCGAAATTGTAACGATGAAGCGTCAAAATTAATAATAAGTCCTGCAGGAACGTTCGAGGCTTCTATATAATTTATTGCCTGAGCAATATGAGCGTTTTCGAGTTCGGATTTTGCCTTTATCTCCAATGAGATTTTATTGTCAATCCAAAAATCAACCCGGCGCAAGCCAATCTTGTCTCCTTTATAAAAGATGGATAATTCATATTCGGCAGAAAAGTGAATGCCGCGTTTTCAAATTCAATGCTTAACGCTCGCTGATAAATATATTCCTGAAACCCAGGACCAGTACACGATGCACTTCCATGGCGCATCCAATAATCCTATGTGTTAATTCTTTAAACGGCAGATCCATTTCCTTAAAATCTTTTTAAATCATGTTAATCTTAGTTCTACCCATCCAGCTTCCCAAACGGCTTTTTCATGAGTGTGAAAAAATCTTCATCTTTTTCGTTGGGATAGAACTTGTCGAGACCATAGCGAATTTGGTTTGCATCCAGTTCTTTGTATGTTCCAAACAAACGGTCCCAAATAGAAAGAACAGCACCGTAGTTGCTGTCAGTGTAGGGTTGTTGCCAGTGATGATGCACCTTATGCATATTGGGAGATACTAAAATATAGCTCAGCGGACGATCAATCCATTTTGGCAAACTTATGTTGGCATGCGTAAAAGCCGCGGAAAGAACCAGGAGTGTTTGGAAGATCATGACCGCGTACATTGGAGATCCACTGATAAAAATGCCGAGGAAAAAAAAGATTCCCCGCATAACACTTTCAACCGGGTGATGCCTGAGACCAGTGGTTACATCAACGTTATTATCCGCATGATGAATCAGGTGGAACCGCCACAATGTATACGTTTTATGTTGCACGATATGCACCAGCCATCCGCCGAAAAAATCCAGCACTAAAAAAGAAATAACCACGATACCCAATTCATTTGCATTTGCCCAATAAACGAGACCAAACCCGTTTTGTTTGCACCAGTCACTCAAAAGCACAATCAGGACAGCAAGAAAGGTGTGAATAATAAGGTGTATGATCGTAAACCCAAGGTTAACCGCCGCATGACGCGATTTTCCTTTTTTATAATTCATCGGCAGCAAGGGGATGGCTCCTTCAATGATCCAAAAGATAAGTAGCCCGCCAACAAGAAAGGCCATTCTTTCAAATGGACGATGTTCAAGCGTAGAAAAATGTGCGATAAGTCGATCCCACATGGCAAGAAAATTCTTTAACAAGTTACGAAGAAGGGCAATTATATTTTGGCAAGATCAATTTGACTTACGACTGTCGATTTCCTGAATGATCTCTAAGGCCCTTTGGGCCTGGGTTTCAGCGACCATTATTTTGATACCGCCGATCGAATTGGATAAAAAAGGATCGATTGTTACGGAATTCTCATTTAACAAATAACAATTGATGTACTCGTCGCGAAGTCTTCCCAACATCAGATGAGCCTGCACATAATTATCGTATGATATGACTTCGATGAAATTCATTTAGAACTATGATTTACAGGATTTGGACAGATTAAAAGGAG
>DASXOT010000130.1:0-2004 GCA_036494065.1 Chitinophagaceae bacterium | reverse complement strand
TATGATATTGCAGCACAGCATGCCGGCGGACCACTTTATAAATTCCTGGGAGGTAATAATAACAAAACCATTGCAACCGATTATACGGTAAGTATTGGCGACGCGCAAAAAATGGCAGAAGATGCTGCCCGTTATACAGGAGAAGGATTTCCCGTTATTAAAGTAAAATTAGGTGAGAGCAAACAGAAGGATGTAGAGCGAATTGACATGATTCGCAAAACAATTGGCTATGAAATACCCTTGCGCGTCGACGCGAACCAGGGTTGGGATATAAAAACTGCGATTAGTGTTTTGCAAGAATTGAATCAATACAATATTCAATATTGTGAAGAACCTATTCCGAGATGGGATTTTATGAGATTAAAGAAGTTAAGAAAGAAAAGCCCTGTGCCGATCATGGCAGATGAAAGTTGTTGCGACCATCATGATGCAAAAAGATTGATTGCGCTAAAAGCCTGCGAGCTGTTCAATATTAAACTGGGCAAATCGGGTGGTATTTTTAATGCATTAAAAATTATTTCTCTCGCCGAAAAAGGGGGAGTAACAATGCAAATGGGAGGTTTCACAGAATCGAGACTGGGGATGACAGCTTTTGCTCACCTCTCTCTATGCAGTGAAAACATTTTGTATTATGATCTCGACACGCCATTAATGTTTACTGAAGATCCGGTCAGTGGCGGAATGACTTATCATAAAAATGGCGTAGTGAAAGTGCCGGAAACGCCGGGATTGGGCGCGTGGATAGAAGATAGTGAATTGGAGAAATTTGAAAAGATCATAGTTTAAAAGAATGATGAGTGAGCACGTAAGTTTTCAATCTTTTTATTTGGAAGAGCAGGCAGTTGCTGACGAGTGGAACAAGCAGGGTTTTTTCATTGCTAAAAAGATTTTGAGTGAACGTGGTGTCCATCTTTCGGATAAAACGATTGCAGACATTCAGTGGAACAGGTTGAAAGAGATTGGAGGCCCTGAAAGAGCCTCGTTTTTTTTGGATTAATAATAATTGGTTATATCCTTTCTCCTGGAGGCGTATTAGGGCTTTCTTTGGTTTGGCATAGCTGTACAGCAAAAAACCTTGCCAGACGGAACCCGTGTATTTTCCTACGAGTATAAAAGAAATCATGGAAGAATGATAATGATTGTAAGTGCCGCGGGTTCCTTACACTACATCTATTTTTTCTTCCCGTTCAGCACAGGCGGATTGTCCTTCCATCGCCACAAATACATACATGCATAGGTGCGATAAGGACTCCATTGTTCAGCAATTCTGGAAATCTTGTTAAGCATAATTTTCCTCTTACGATGCTTCAGATCATACAGGTTGATAACAGCCTGTTGCAAACCAAGATCGTCGATGGCAAAAATATCTTCGCGGCATAATGCGAACATCAATAGCATTTCTGTTGTCCAACGGCCCACCCCTTTAATTTGAGTCAGGTATTCGATTACCTCTTCATTACTCATTTTAGAGAGTTTTTGGTGGCCCATGCCTTTTTCGATCTCAAACCGTGCGACATTTTGGACATAATTAACCTTGGCATTACTCATACCAATGCCTCTTAATTTTTCAAAAGGTGTATCGACAATTTGCTGCGCAGTCGGTTCACTACTATACAAATCGAGGAACCGCTGCCTGATTACCCGCGCTACCTTTGTCGAAAGTTGCTGGCTCATGATCGAGTAGCAGAGATATAAGTAAAGGCTTTTTTGTTTTTTTAATTGCAAAACGCCATGTTGTTTGATAAGCTCTTTCAGCTTTTCATCCTTTGAGAGATGTGCAATGTATTCCATTTGTTTGCCGGATTTACAAAATTTGTGAACGAATAAATATAGAATTTTGTTCAATGCAGAGAAAGCTAATTTTGACAGGCGATGGCTCACACTCCATTACCATACCTGATCTAAATGTTACGTACCATTCCATTCATGGCGCCATCAGCGAATCACTGCATATTTTCATCGAAGCAGGACTCAATGCAATCCAGCCCGATAAACCGGCAAACC
>DASXOT010000129.1:0-4673 GCA_036494065.1 Chitinophagaceae bacterium | reverse complement strand
TTCAAAAAAGGACACCGCATCATGGTACAGGTGCAAAGCACATGGTTCCCCATCATCGACCGCAATCCTCAAAAATTTATGAAGATCCCTGACGCTGATAAAAATGATTTTCAAAAATCGACGATCCACATTTATCACGATGCCGGGCATAGCAGCAACGTTGTATTGCCCGTGCTAAAGTAAAAATCGTAATTTTAAAATAACAATCATGGATACGATACTTCTCGAGCCAAAGAGTGATTCAGACCTTGAGGCGATAAGGGAACGGCTGTGAAAATAAGAACTACAATTGCACACATCAACTCCAGAGTTACAGTTTGCAGAGATCTAAAAGACAATTACCTGCTAGCATTGGCCAGGGATTCCAATGCGAATTTTTTGATAACTGGCGACAAGGATCTTCTTGAAATTAAAAATTCGAAAAAACAGTAATTTGCCCCTTAACCGATTTTCAGAATAAATATTTAAACCAATGAAAAAAATTGCCTGCCTTGTTATGGGATTTTCTTTTATCAAACTAGTGACCGCACAGGAAATCAATATCATTCCCCAACCTGTTTCTATCAAGCAGCCTAAGATTGCAGCTGATTTTTCAATAACTCCTGCCACTGAAATTGCCCTGGAGGGCAGCCACCTGGAAGGAGTTGCGGAGATATTTAATGACTACCTGCAGAGATTTTATCATTTTAAACTGAAAACAGTCAAGGCTCATTCAGGCAACAATGTTATTGTTTTGAATTATGACCGGGTGGATAAACCCAGGCCAGGTGGCTACGAACTAACCGTCAATAATAAAGGCGCTTACATTGGCGGCGGCAATGAAGAAGGTGTTTTTTATGGAATACAGACATTGATACAATTATTACCTGCTGACAACGGGCAAATACAAAATTCAAAACTGCAAATTCCTTATGTATCTATAGAAGACTATCCGCGTTTCGCTTACCGTGGTATGCACCTGGATTGTGGTCGTCATTTCTTCCCGGTTTCTTTTATAAAAAAATATATCGACTACATCGCTTTGCATAAGATGAATTATTTCCATTGGCATTTAACCGAAGACCAGGGCTGGAGAATTGAAATAAAAAAATATCCCAGGTTAACGCAGGTTGGCGCCTGGAGAAATGGAACGATCGTTGGCCGTTTTCCTGGCCTCGGAAATGACGGCATTCACTATGGAGGTTTTTACACACAGGATGAAGTCAAGGATATTGTTGCTTATGCCGCCGAAAGATATGTAACAGTCATTCCAGAAATTGAAATGCCCGGGCATTCCAGTGCAGCTATAGCTGCTTATCCTTTTTTAAGTTGCTTCCCGAATGAATCAACCAGGCACCGTGGCGCGTGGAGCGGTGATAGCACGGGCAAACAGGTACAACAAGGCTGGGGAGTTTTTGAAGATATATTTTGTGCAGGTAAAGATTCCACCTTCCGGTTTTTAGAAGATGTACTGGATGAGGTGATGGCACTATTTCCTTCTAAATATATTCATGTCGGCGGAGATGAATGTCCTAAGGCTAATTGGAAGCGATGCCCGCTTTGTCAGCAAAGAATTAAAAATGAGCATTTGAAAAATGAGGAAGAATTACAGAGTTATTTTATCCAACGCATCGAAAAATATGTCAATAGCAAAGGCAAAATTTTGATCGGTTGGGATGAAATCCTGGAAGGTGGCCTGGCAGCCAATGCCGTCGTAATGAGCTGGCGGGGTGAAGCTGGCGGCATTGCGGCAGCAAGACAAAAGCACGATGTAATAATGACTCCCGGCGCCTGGGTCTACTTTGACCATTCGCAGAGTCAGAATGAAGATTCGGTAACGATAGGCGGTTACACTCCGGTTGAAAAAACTTACAGCTATGAACCGCTTTCCGATTCCCTGACGAAAGACCAGGGTAAATATATTTTAGGTGCACAGGGAAATGTGTGGAGTGAGTACATGGGCAACGAACAAAAAGTGGAATACATGATCTTTCCACGCATGAGTGCATTGAGCGAAGTTTTGTGGAGTGCTAAAAAAGATCGTGACTCAATTGATTTTATAAGAAGATTGGGAACGCAATTTAAACGATATGACCTGTGGGGAGTTAATTATAGCAAAGCCGTGTATGAAGTAAAAACGACGATATTGCCATCGCCCGATCTTAACGGCGTGCTTTGGAAATTGGAATCAAGAAATTCAAAATCGGCCATAAAGTATATGGATGGCAATGAGAGTGAGGCAAAAATTTACTCTCAACCCATACCCGTTACGAAAAACGCTGAATTGATTGCCATATCAGAAGACACGCGTATGGATCAACGATTCTACATTAATAAAGCAACTGGTAAAAAGGCAACCCTCTTGACTCAGCCCGCGAGAACTTATCGTGGTGATACTGCATTTACATTAGTTAATGGTGTTCAAAACACAAAAGGCCTGGATAAGCCAAGAGAATTCCTTGGATACAATGGTGCAGATTGCGAAGCCGTCATTGATCTGGGTTCGTCGCAACAAATAACTGAAGTGAAGGCGCATGTATTTGAGCAAATGCAAAGCTGGATCTACCGTCCAAAATTTTTCCAGGTATTGATATCTCCCGATAACTCTACATATACGGAAATGGGCATGACTGACGTGGTTAATCTTGGTTCGAATCAGCAAAACGGTACAATGACGGTACAGCAAAAATCTGTTTCCGCGAGATACATCAAAATAAAATTGGGTAATTATGGATTGATTCCCGCTAATAACCCTGGTGCCGGAAATAAAGCCTGGTTGTTCGTGGACGAGGTCGAGATAAATTAGCGATCGAGGCATGTCAATCTAAGGCTAATGGTATCAACTTTGTGTCCGTAGCGTACTTAGGTAAGTGACTTTTGAGACGGCCTCGACCCATGGGGAAAGTTATTTATCTTTATCGCTTAAAAAAATCTGAATGCCAAAACCTGTTGAATCCATTAGCCTGGCTGATAGTTTTGAGAAAATCCCGGTAAAAATTTATAAAAACCTGCACGACGGTTCGCGCTTCGCAGCGAGGATGATCGCCGCTCTCATCAAAGAAAAACAATCCAGGAAAGAAAAATGCGTACTAGGCCTTGCTACTGGCTCTACCCCTAAAACGCTGTATGCTGAATTAGTACGCATGCATAAAGAAGAAAGCCTTAGTTTCAAAAATGTAATAAGTTTTAATCTCGACGAATACTACCCCATCGATCATGACGCAATGCAGAGCTACAATTCTTATATGCATCGCCACTTGTTTGATCATGTAGATATCGACCGCTCAAACATTCATATTCCTAATGGTGAATTGTCCAAGGAAACAGTCAAAGCTCATTGCCTGGAATATGAGAAAAAGATTGAAGAAGCCGGAGGCATTGACCTGCAAGTGCTGGGCATAGGAAACAATGGACATATTGGTTTCAACGAACCGGGATCAAGCATTTATTCAAAAACGAGATTGATTACACTCGAAAACTCAACGAGACTTGCCAACTCATATGAATTTGCCAATATTTCCGAGGTACCGCGAATGGCACTCACAATGGGAATCAGCTCTATTATGAAGGCCAAAAAAATTGTTCTGCTGGCGTGGGGACCCGCAAAATCCCCTGTTGTGCAAAGATCAGTCGAAAGTTTTGTAACGGAGCAGGTGCCTGCCAGCCTTTTGCAGCAACATCCTGATTGCACATTTATCGTAGATGAAGCTGCCGCTGCCGATCTCACCAGGAATAAATCGCCCTGGCTCACCGGCGATATCGATTGGACGCCCACGATGATTAAAAAGGCCGTGGTAAATATGGCGCTGAAAACAAAAAAACCCGTTCTTTCTCTTACCGACAATGATTATAATGAATTTGGATTGGGCGATCTGCTTGTAGAAAAAGGAGATGCCTACGAAATAAATCTGCAGGTATATTATATGCTCCGGGATACCATTACCGGCTGGCCCGGTGGAAAACCTAATGCTATCATACCAGCGCATCCCGAACGATCGGAGCCGTACCCAAAAAGAATTATCATTTTTTCGCCTCATCCCGACGATGATATAATTAGTATGGGAGGCACATTTCAACGTCTGCATGACCAGGGACATGAAGTGCATATTGCTTATCAAACCAGCGGTAATATTGCCGTTACCGACGAATTTGTTACACGGTTTCTGGACTTTGCCGTTGGTTTTGAAGAGATCGCGGGCATTGATACAAGCAAATCATCAAAGATCCTTTCTAATGCAAAAAAATATTTGTCGCAGAAAAAAACCAACCAAAGCGACACGGCTGAAATAAGAGCAATCAAGGGATTAATAAGAAGATGTGAAGCAAAAGCAACTTGCCGGTACGTTGGAATCAAAGAAGAAAATATTCATTTTTTGAATCTTCCATTCTATGAAACCGGCACTGTTGAAAAAAACCAGATGAGCGATGCAGACATAAAGATCACAATCGATCTTTTGCAAAGAATAAAGCCACACCAAATATTTGCCGCAGGTGATCTCGCCGATCCGCACGGCACTCATAAAGTTTGCCTTGATATTGTTTCAGAATCGTTGCAGCAAATCAAAAAGAAAGATGAAGCCTGGCCGAAAGACTGCTGGCTATGGCTATATAAAGGTGCCTGGCAGGAATGGAATATTGAAGAAATTGAAATGGCCATTCCTATGAGTCCCGATCAGGTATTGAAAAAGCGCTAC
>DASXOT010000128.1:0-3667 GCA_036494065.1 Chitinophagaceae bacterium | reverse complement strand
TAAAAAAGGGTGCGAAGCCGAAACCTGCCGCGAATTGGATGCTCGGGCCGATAAAATCCTGGCTTAATGAAAATAATACTGGCATCGATCAGTTTCAAATATTACCGCAAAAAACATCGGTTATTATTAAAATGATTGATGAAGGTCGGTTGAGTTTTTCCATTGCTTCTTCCAAGCTTTTTAGTGCGCTTATTGAAACCCCGGATAAGGACCCTGAGCAGGTAGCCACTGAGGAGAATTGGCTACAGAATAGTAATTCAAATGGAATTGAAAATTTGATAGACCAGGTACTGAGAAAATTTCCTGAAAAAGTGAGTGATTATAAGAAAGGAAAAAAAGGCCTCATGGGTTTATTTGTGGGTGAGGTAATGAAACTATCAAAAGGAACTGCCGATCCGAAAATGACGAACGATATTTTATCAAAAAAATTAAAATCCTGAAGAAATATGTCTCGAATATTTTTTCCCGCTATCCTTTTCCTGTTTTTTGTGTCTTGTAAACCCCAGGCAAAAAATGAATTTCAAATTTCAGGGACATTTAAAAACGCTGCCGATAAGATAATTTACCTGGAAGAAACGCCCTTGAGCAGTGGCCAAAAGATTACGGTGGACTCTTCACCAGTCAATAATGATGGCAGTTTTCATCTAAAAGGAAATAGTTCCGAAGAATCTTTGTTTAGCTTATCGGTTCCGGGGGAAATATATCCTTTTGCCTATGTGATCAATGATCAGCCGAAAATAATAGTCAATGCAGACGCTAATGATCAAAATGACTACCAGGTTAAAGGCTCACCAGCCAGCCAGTCTTTAAAAGATTTTTCTATTTCGGCTTCGAATAAATCGAACGAACTATACCGGCTTGGACGGCAAATGGACAGTCTTAAAAAAGCCGGAGTAGCAGATACCAGCAGTAGTCGTACATTAATTAACAAAAAAGGGGAGGAACAGCTAAAGGACATTCAGGACTATGTAAGTAGTTTCATTAAGAATTCCGACGACCCAATTACAAGTGTTTGGGCACTTGGCAGTTATTCCCAGTATTTTTCCACAGACGACTATCAATCCCTGCTCGATGGAATCGTAAAAAAATTCCCGGATCACAAGGGCATTGCCGCAATCAAACAAATGAATGACCGTGAAGCGGCGGTAGCCAAACAGAAAGCCGAACAATATAATAGCGTCGAATGGGTCGATAAACCGGCACCCGAACTTTCTTTACCTGATATTGACGGCCGGGAAATAAAACTTAGCTCCTTCAGAGGGAAATTCGTATTGGTTGACTTCTGGGCAAGCTGGTGCCTTCCATGCAGGCGGGAAAATCCAAATGTAGTTAAAGCTTACAATAAATATAAAGACAAGAACTTCGCCATTCTTGGTGTCTCACTGGATAAAGAAAAAGATGATTGGCTGCAAGCAATTCAAGAAGATAAACTTTCATGGACACATGTAAGCGATTTAAAAGAGTGGAACAGTATTGCGGTTTCAACATTTGGTTTCAATTCTATTCCCTTTAATATATTAATTGACCCGCAGGGAAAAATAATTGCACAAGGTCTCGACGGTGATAGACTGGATATAAAGCTGTCGGAAGTTTTGCATTAGTTCTCATGAAATGACAGGCGTCAAATTTTTTGTCGTTTCACACTCTCACGAATTATTTTTATCACTCCTTTTTTTATGTGAGGTCGAAATTAATATAGCCGGTAAAAGGATTAGGTTGGTTAGCGTAGCAGTGATTAGCGTAAGTGAAGTCAGCCATCCTAAGGCTTTTGTGCCACCAAATCCACTGAAACAAAAAATGACAAACCCCGCAATCAACACGAGGCTGGTATAAATGATACTTATTCCAGTGCTGTGAATGGTCTCGATGACAGTGGTTTTGAGATCATGATTATGAATAGCCAACTCTTGTTTATAGTT
Source organism: Chitinophagaceae bacterium (assembly GCA_036494065.1). GTDB lineage: Bacteria > Bacteroidota > Bacteroidia > Chitinophagales > Chitinophagaceae > VBAU01. The sequence continues at coordinate 1,748 of DASXOT010000128.1, read as the reverse complement.
TACAAGAAAGCGTATAGTCACATCTATAGCAATGCCCAGGGCCACGCTGAATATTAATACGGTGGAAGGTTTTAATGCAACATTGGTCCAACCCATTACGCCGGCTGTTATCAGTAATGGAATAACATTGGGGATTAATGAGCAGATTAATATCCTGAATGAACGAAAAAGATAGAGCATACATAATGCGATCAGTAAAAACGCCCACACTATGCTTTCTTTAAGTCCGTGAATGATAAAAGCACTTCCTTCAAGGAAAGTCACACTGGTTCCGGTTAAGGTGATTTTAAATTTTGAAGAATCTGTAAAAATTTCTTTTGCTTTTGAATCGATACTATCGAGAATACCTGGCAGCCTTTTGCTGCCTACATCCGCCATGTTTACACTAATGCGCGCCTCGTGTTTGGAGCTATCCATAAAACTCGATACGAGTTTTGAAAACGAGTTTTTATTACTTGTCGTGTCCGTTTTAAAATTCAAGTATTCTTTTAAAGCAGGAGCATCTTCTATAGTTGGCATTGAATAGTGTCCGCTGTCGCCTTCAAACAGTGCCTGTTTTGCAAATTTTAACCCCTCAACAATACTTAGCGGCCGTGCAATACCATTAATGGATGAAATATATTGCGAAAGCGAGTCTATTTTTTCAAGATTGTTGAATGGTCTTGCGACCCCATTTTTTGTTGCGACAATGATCTCCAACGGCATTACGCCTTTGAAATTTTGTTCGAAAAATTTCAAATCGGTGTATATCTTGTCTGATTTCGGAAGATCATCAACAATATAACCAACTGATTTTAATCTAAAAATGCCGGCTATAGCAACCACCACAATCGCAGCTGTGATAATGTAAATAAACTTTCGATGATTCAATGACCAGAATTCCAGCTTGTCAAGCCACCTGTTTAAAGTGGGGCTGTCGAGATATTTGGTATGCCGCGATTTTGGCGCAGGCATGTAACTTAAAAATACGGGGATTAAAATAAGAGAAATGAAAAATAACAACATGATATTTGAGCCTGCCACTACGCCAAATTCTTTTAAGACGTCGCTGCGTGTAAGTGCAAAAACCGCGAATCCGATAGCGGCGCTAAGATTACAGAAAAGTGTCACTACGCCCATCCGGCCAATCATTTCAACCAACGACCTTTTCTTTTCACCTGTATCATTAAAAGCAGTGTGATATTTATTAAGAAAATAAATACAATTAGGTATCCCAATCACTACAACGAGTGGAGGGATTAGCGCGGTAAGCAGAGTGATTTTATAGTCCAATAGGTGAATGGTTCCGAGGCTAAAAATGACACCAATAATTACGACGGAAAGGGATAAAAGCATTGTGCCTACTGAACGAAAAAATAAAAGAAGAATGAGTGCAGAAAGCACCACGGATGCCAATAGGAACCACTTCATCTCATGGGCGATCCGTGTAGCCATTTCAGTTCGGATTAATGGCAAACCGCTGAGATAGATCTGTAGATTATCGTTTTTGCCAAAGTCATTTGCTTCTTTAGTTATCGACTGTACAACCCCCACCCGCTTCTTTGAGTTCATTATGTTTTTATTGATGCGAACTCCCATCAGCCAGGCTCGGGTTTCCGGATTATAAAGAATGGTTTTGTAAAAGGGTAGTTGTAAGAATACATTTTTTGAACTGTCAATTTCTCCCTGGGTTAATATAGTGTCACGAAAGATCGGGAATGCTTTTAGCTTTTCAGACGCAGAATCCCTGACCAGGTCAATTGCGGTAG
>DASXOT010000127.1:0-1649 GCA_036494065.1 Chitinophagaceae bacterium | reverse complement strand
TTGATCGCCCATAAATTGTGCTAGAAAAATAGCAGGACCTTTAATTGTAGTCATAAAATCCTTAATCTTTATAGATTTTTTATTTTTGAATCATAACCGGGTTTCCAAATAGTACGTCAACTTTTAAATTAACTCAACGATCCCCTTTAGGAAATCTAAGGGTTTAATTCAATCCATTTTTCCTTCGACTTTCCGCTGGCTATTACTGTTTCGATAAATGCCATTCCTCTTACACCGTCTTCAATGCCTGGAAAGTCCAACCACTCAGCGTTTGGCTGTTCTCCCTTCATCTGCGCCCGGATACATAACGCGAAATTGCGATAGTGATTCGCAAACGCTTCCAGGTATCCTTCAGGATGACCTGCGGGTGTCCGCGAATTGTGTTTTGCAAAAGAGCTCACATACCCCGTTCCTGCACGCCAGACTTCCACCGGTTTGTCCAACCATTTTAATAAAAGTGTATTAGCATCTTCCTGTTTCCATTCGAGGCCGCCTTTCTCACCGTATATGCGCACTTTAATATTGTTCTCCTCGCCCGCAGCAATTTGCGTTGCAAATAAAACGCCCGTGGCCCCATTATTGAATTTCAAAAAAGCTGCACCATCATCATCCAGTTTTCTTCCTTCAACGACAATATTAGTATCAGCACAGATTTTTGTAACCTGCAAGCCAGATACATATTCAGCAAGATTAAATGCATGAGTTCCGATATCGCCCATAGCTCCAGCCACGCCGCTTCGCGATGGGTCGGTTCTCCATGCCGCCTGCTTTTGATTTGAATTTTCTAAAAATGTGCTCAGCCATCCCTGTGGATATTCCACATAAACCTTCCTGATCTTTCCCAGTTTTCCACTCAAGACCTGCTGTCGCGCTTCTTTCACCATTGGATAACCGGTGTAAGTATGCGTCAAACAAAAATATTTCCCGGAACGAGCGGCGATCTCTTTCAACTCTTTTGCTTCCGCGAGATCAAAGGTCATTGGTTTATCCAGTACAACATGAAATCCATTTTCCAAAGCAAGCTTTGATGGTTCAAAATGCAAATGGTTGGGTGTAACGATGCTTACAAAATCCATTCTTTCAGATAGAGAAAGCTCTCCTTCCCTGCGGATCATTTCCTTATATGATCCATAAATTCTTTGTTGAGAAAGATGCAAAACATTTCCCTGTTGTTTTGATTTTTCAGGATCACTGCTAAAAGCCCCGCAAACAAGCTCTATTTCTCCATCCATATTTGCAGCAATTCGATGAACAGCACCAATGAATGCATCGGGACCACCGCCGATCATTCCCATTTTTAATTTTCTGTTTGGCATCTCAACCGTTTGTGTGAATTATTTGAATGATATGAACCGAAAATGTATTTTTAAAAATAGTACATTTAGTTTTTCTAACCACATTTCAAAATAACGATATGCAAGCCGTAAACCGCAAACAACTTTTTTTTGCCAGTTGCCTGGCACTTTTGGTAACCTCTTTGTCTTTCGGTATTCGCGCCGGTATTCTTGGCAGACTTGGGGTTCAGTTTGGCTTGGATAAATCGGAATTGGGAACTATCACCGCCACCGCCTTCTGGGGATTTCCTCTTGCCGTCATAATCGGAGGAATGGTCGTTGACGCAATTGGCATGAAAACATTGTTGATGGTTG
>DASXOT010000126.1:0-2440 GCA_036494065.1 Chitinophagaceae bacterium | reverse complement strand
TTTGTTTGTGAATTTTTCCTTTGTATCGGTAAGCTGTCCTTCATAGCTGGAACTTTCAGCCCTCACGCCAAGTTTGTATCCAAAATCTTTAATGGCATTCGTATAAGTTGTGTAGGCAGCATATACGTTGTCACTATTTTTATAATTACTAGTGGCAGAAGGAATCAGAAGGTATTCCCCTGAAGATGCATCATAATAATAATTTTGTTGGTTGTTGGTCAGACTACGAAGTTGCGTCCGCAAGCCGACCTCCAGTTTGGCAGCGCCTTTAAATGGATTTACATAATCCGTTTGAACTGTTACAAATTGATTAGTACCCCCATTTAGTATTTGTTGTTTGATATTTCCTGTCTGTGTCCCCCCTTTTACCGAATAAATATCAGTGTTGTACATAGCATTACCACCATTTTTGCCTGAGAAAACATTTCCATCTGCCGTCAGCTCCTCACCTTTTTTGGGAAAAGTATATTTAAAGCTTCCCTGGAATCCATAAGCATTAAACTCACGATGGGTATGGGTATTCCTTTCACTATAGCTTAAATAAGATCCTCCATCAAAAGCACTGTCTGTTTGCAGAAAATCATGGGGATTAAATGCACCATGCACTTTTATAAACCCTAAAGAGTATGTTGTTCTATTAGTAGCGAAATAGTCAAGCCCCGCGCGGCCAAAAAGAAATCCACCATTATTGCGGCTGTTTCCATCCTGGCTCACCAATAGGTTTGGAGATGTTAATAAGCTCCGGATGTCGGTGGAACTGGTGCCGCGATTTTTCATCTGGTTGCCGAATGTGCTGACCGAAAAATTGACTTTATTTTCCCGAACATTAAAACTTGCTCCTCCATTCACGCCTCCACGTTTATCAACTCCAGCTGTAACATTTCCGTTGTAACCACTTTTCTTATTTTTTTTGAGAATGATATTCAAGATACCCGCGTTACCGCCTGAGGCATCGTATTTAGCAGAAGGGTTGGTGATCACTTCCACACTTTCGATAGCATCGGCAGGAATCTGGTCAAGCGTAAGAGTAGTTGGGCGGCCATCGATATAAATCTGGGGGGTAGCGTTTCTTAAAGTAACATTTCCATCAATATCCACATTGACGGAAGGAACGTTCTTCATGACATCGACAGCTGTTCCACCTGCGCTGACAATATTTTGATCTACACTAAAAACTTTCTTATCAATATCCATTCTAAGACGGCTGCTAGTTGCCGTAACAGTTACATTGGCCAATTCCTGTGAACTTGCCTTCATTGGTATTTTACCAAGATCTTTTTCAAAAGCAGAAGCCATCGCCGAAAGGTCAGGCATTTGATCGCCGACTGGTTTCGGTGAGTTAGCATCCATTTTGGGTTGTATAGTAACCGTCTGCGTGATGGGTGTGTGTCCCAACGCCGTAATCTTTAGTTGCAATGGACGGAAAATGGGAAGCTGTTCGAAATTGAAGTCGCCATTAGCCTGGGTAGTGACACCTTTCAAAAGAATTTCTTTATTCTTCTTGGTCGTGCTGTCAAATTTGCTTTGCAACAACATCACGGATGCGTCACTAATGCCTTTTCCTGTGCTGTCTACCAACTTACCATAGATCCTTCCGACCATTGGCATTGACTTAGCTCCTCCCATTCCTGGCATTTGAGCAAAAAGAGAGATGGAGGAGAAACTTACGATCACAAAGAATAAAAGTTTTTTCATAACACGATTTTAAACAAATAAGGATTTAAATCCGGCGCAAAACTATTCATCCAAACAAAACCTTGGGGGAAAATGAGACAAGAAGTTGAAATGTTGCGACAAAAAGAGGCTTCCAGGTTTAGCCCGCCTTATTGATGACCTGGTTCAATGCGTCCCGGTAATTATCACCAACAGGAATTTCCTCCGTCCCGATAAAAACACTGCTCTTACGAACGGATGTTATTGCCGCGATTGAAACGATGTACGATTTGTGTATTCGTATGAACCTTGCTGAAGGCAGTTGCTCTTCGAGTGTTTTCATGCTCATACGCGTAACTATCGCCTTGCCGCTACTTTTCAAAAAAATTTTAATGTAATCCTTAAGGCCTTCGACCCACCTTATATCTGTAAACTCCACTTTCACTAAACTGTATTCCACATTTACAAAAAAATAATCTGGTGCTGCTTCTGTAGAACCAGTTTTTTTCATCTTTAGATTATACAATTCAAAGGCTTTATTGCAGGCCTTTATGAACCGGTCCAGCGCCACTGGCTTGACGAGATAATCAATCACATCAAGGTTAAATCCTTCCAAAGCAAATTTTTCATATGCTGTGACCAGAATGATCATAGGCCTTTGCATCAAACTTTGAATGAATTGCAGGCCGGTCAGACCGGGCATTTGTATATCCAGAAAAATCAGGTCAACTGTCTGTTGTTGTAGAAATTTCAGTGCTTCCAATGCATTGTTACAAGTTCCTGCCAG
>DASXOT010000125.1:0-6791 GCA_036494065.1 Chitinophagaceae bacterium | reverse complement strand
ATCAAATAACTTAGTCTTTATTAGTTGCCCGTTGTGAAAGTGCCGGTTTGAGTAACGTTCATGGCACGTTATTCAAACCTGTACAAAATCACTCTTTGCAAAAAATTTATTCCGTAACAATCAAACATCTTCCCCACACCTCATCTTCAGCATGAAAGAAGTGATCTCGAAAAAATAATAACAATGACAAATTATACGGCGAGCTTAAACCTCCATGGTAATGCGTTAAGATTAAGCAGAAACTAATTCAATTAACTCTCCCATTGCTCATCTAAATCGTGCTATAAAATCGCTTTGCTTCAAGTAATGCCTCATTACAAATTGCCTGTAGAATAGTAAACTGCCGGGAGAATTTTTCAACGGATAGATCGTCATATTCAAGTGTTTCAAGACAGGATTGCAATTGATCTGTCAAACCCATAACAGATATAGTTGTTTTCATATTATGTGCTAATTGTCGCAGTTCAGTTAGATTATTGTCTTTCCACGCATTCTTAATTGCCTCAAGGTCTTCCGGGATTGCTTCAATGAACTGCTCACTTACCGTCTTTTCGTATTCTTTATTTCCGCTGCTTATCTCTTTCATGTATTCAAGATGAATATATTTAAATGTATCGGGTCTGATCGGCATTTCATTTTTTTCTTTTTCCTCAATACCGACACCTATAAACCGGCTAATCAATTTATGTAATTGTTCCTCTCGTATCGGCTTTGAAATATAATCATTCATCCCGTAGCTTAAACGTTTTTCTCTCTCTCCCGCGAGTGCGTGTGCCGTCATTGCAACAATGGGTGTCGCAAGTCTTAAATGCTCTCTTATTTTCCTCGTAGCAGAGTAACCATCCATCTCTGGCATTTGGATATCCATCAAAATCAGGTCGTATTCGGTTTCCGTGAGTTTTTGAATTGCCTCTTTTCCATTATGCGCTAAATCATGTTGAAGATGCCATTCGTTAAATAAATGTTTAACCAGGCTTTGATTGACTTCGTTATCTTCTACAACAAGGATCCGTTTATCAGGAAAATCATATCCTATCTTTATTCCGGTATCCGGCAGCGAAACATTTTGCTTTTGTTCAGCAGCAATCTTGTAAGGCAGCATTATAATAAAAGTTGCTCCTTTACCAGGCTCACTTTCGACACTTATTGTGCCATGCTGAAGTGCAACAAGTTCCTTCACTATTGACAAGCCAAGACCAGTGCCTCCATAATGCCTTGTGACTGCATCATCGGCTTGTTGAAAACGGTTAAAGATCTCCCCCTGCTTACTTTTTTCTATCCCGATCCCTGTATCCTTTACTTTTATTCCTGTTCGTAATATTGATCCTTCTGTACCTTCATTTGATATCCGGATAGTAATACTTCCCTCGTTGGTAAACTTCAATGCATTGCCAATAAGATTAACTAAAACCTGGGTAAGCCTGGTAGCATCTCCTTCCAATATCTCAGGCACGTTTTCATCAATATGAGTGTATAATTGCAAATTCTTCTCCGCAGCCTTTGTGCTAAACATCACCTCAACAGAGTATATCAACGCGCGAATACTGAAGGGAGTAGATTCAATTCTCATCATGCCCGCTTCAATTTTTGACAGATCAAGTAAGTCATTGATGATGGTAAGTAAATTTTCGCTTGCTTTTTGAATGGTTCTTAGATACTCTTTTGATTCCTCATCAAGATTGCGACGCTCTAACAAAGCTGTAAATCCCACGATAGCATTCATGGGCGTTCTTATTTCGTGGCTGATATTAGCAATAAAGTTCTCCTTTACTCTGACACCCTCCTTCACTCTTCTTTCAGAGTAAATCAGTTTTTGAATAATGGAAATAATATACCAAAACAATGCGGCCGCACTTACGAGGGTTAAAGCAATTAAAACATAGTTCAATCGCTCCGCTTTCTGTCCGCTCCTGATATTTAAATCATTCAATCGTTTTATCAGATTGTGCCTGGACTCCTTGATTTGATCTGTGATCAGGTAAACGGAGTCCATTAATTTTTTACCCTTTAATGTATTGATCAAATTCTCAGCAGATACCTGTCCTCTGTCGTTAAAAGAGTCAAGGATAGCTTTACCAAATGCAAGTTTTTCTTGGACTACGGTATCTAATTCGTCAATTAATCTCACCGTGGTTTCATCATCCGCAACTTGTTGCAGCTGGTCATTATAATTTTGCACTTCCAGCATTTTTTCGTTCAGTCCTTTTATAAAATCGGTATTATTAGTTGAAACGAAATCACTGATATTGCTCTCGATCCGGACCACGTCCTTTTCTAATTCCCGTAAATCTGAATTGATCTTGTATTCGTCAAGATATTTATGATTACCATTAATGAGTGTATTGATGTTTTTGGAAGAATTGTACTGTATATACACCAGTGTAAGAGTACCTGCAATAAAAGCTGTAAGAATGTAGAAAAATATTTTTATACCAGGCATACGAGAGCTCCCCTACTAATTTAGCTATAAATATTTATGCTTTTATCGGGGCGGGATTTCATATAGCGATATAGAAAATAAATTAACAAAATGATGCTAAAAATTAAGCCGGTCATAATCTCGATGAGAATTTTTTCAGATGCCTTGCTGTCCACGAGTCGTAGAAACATGAAAAATAATGTGACCAGCACGAACGTATCAAGTATAAATAGTATGATGTATAAGACTTTCATTATTCAATAGTTCAAAATAGACCCCGACGTCCATCGGGGTCTTAACCCAAAACCAACCACTTAAGAGAAAGGTATAATTACCTTTTTTGTTTATGTAGATCAAAGTAAGCATTCGGTAACCGGGCAAACTAGAAGCAATCGGCAGGCGGGCATTTTCGATCGCCGGGAAAACAAAGCGAGCCATGGCCTACCAACAAAAGAAGTTAATCGTGTTAAAGAATATTCATTTTTCTATTTAGCGCAAATCGGTAGGCATCGGCTACCGGGATGGGTTTACCGGCGATGATAATCGCGCCCTCCTGGATGGTATCGATTTTTTCAACTGCAACAACATAAGATCGATGAACTCTTAGAAAATTAAATCGGGACAATCGCTCTTCCACAGCGGCCAACGTTGTGTGAATAGCATAAAATTTTTGAGGTAGGTGAAGTTTTACGTAGTCTCCCATAGCTTCTGCGAATAGAATGTCGTCTACTTTTAATCGCCTGACAATACTGGAATCTCGTATGAAAATGAATTCACCTTGCTCCATTTTGAATTCTTCCGTCTTACTTTCAATCAACTCCCTTGCTTTATCGATGGCCTGTAGAAACCGGGCTGGCGTTATAGGTTTTACAATATAATCGGCCACATTCAGCTCAAATGCCTCGGCCGCATACTCCCGTTTGGATGTAGTAAAAATGATCACAGGTCTTTCGTGACCTAAATTTTTTGTAAGCTCCAGGCCCGACATTCCGGGCATTTCAATATCCAATAAGACCAAATCAACCTGCTGAGCCCGTAGCAAGTTGTACGCATCCATGGCGTTTGCGCATTCTCCTTCAATACTAATATCATCAACCCGGCTAGCTAGTTGTTTCAAAGTTGTCCGGGCTATTTTATTATCATCGACTATCAAACATTTCATGAGCCTGAGACATCTGTTTGTAGTCCTGCTCAGACTAAAAGAAAGACAACTCAAAAGAAAACAAATCTTCTTAGAGCCAATGCAGGACAAGGTTTCAACCGGCTGTAATTTAATTGAAAAGAGGGACATAAAATCAAAGGAACAAAGAACCGTGTGTAATTTAATTTTACAAACAAATGCAAGTGGGATATAATTTAGAAGCCAGGAAGACAAAGGGCGAAGTGAATGATAAGCTTAACACAAAACATTAATTCTGTGTTCTACCTCCATTAGAAGCGCAGAATTATTGTCTATATCTTCATACAATGAAAAAAACGGCTGACGCGTGGGATGAGAGCGACCCCTACGAATATTTTATGGGAAGGTGGAGCAAACGAATTGCTCCTTTATTTCTTTCCTGGTTAAATCTTCCATCAAATTTATCCTGGCTGGATATCGGATGTGGAACAGGCACCTTGAGTGAAGCTATATTCAGCATTTGCAAACCGGCTCATCTCTCGTGTATCGATCCTTCTTCCGAATTTTTGGCTGAAGCAAAGAAAAGACTTCCAGTCATGGCCGATGTTGTAACAGGTAGTGCTTCAGATATTCCTAAGCCAAATAATAGTTTTGACACCCTCGTCTCTGGTCTTGCCCTCAATTTTTTTCCGGATCTAAGCGGTGCACTTTCCGAAATGAAAAGGGTGGTTAAATCAAATGGAATAATTGCAGCTTATGTTTGGGATTACGCAGGGAGAATGGATTTTCTAAGAATTTTCTGGGATGCGGCTTCACAGGTCGACCATGAATCTTATAAATTCGACGAAGGCATTCGGTTCCCTCTTTGCAATGCCCATAACCTATGGAATGAATTTGAAAAGGCAGGTTTTATAAATATTGAAACGACAAACATGGATGCTTATACTGTTTTCAAAAATTTCGAAGACTACTGGAACCCTTTTCTCGGTGGCCAGGGCCCTGCCGGTGCTTATCTGGTTTCTCTAAATAGAGAGTTACAAGATAAATTAAAAAGCAATCTTTTTAAAAGGCTGCCTGGTGATTCGAATGGTTCTATAAAACTTTTAGCGCGGGCTATTGCAGTGCGGGGGATACGAAAATAATACTATACATTTCGCTAAAGCCCGAAGTCCTCCTCCGCAATTGAAAAAAAATAGCAATAGAATTGAACAATCAATTTGATAAACGTACAGTTAGTTTAAATAGTCATCTTACCGTTCGAATCAGAGGCAAAATTGCTTCATTCAAATTCAATTAATCGGCAAAAGATCTCCTGTTTTCATCGGGCCAGCGGAATACGCATAAATCTGATGAAAGTTATTTTTCTGTGCACTTCCGTGCCTCCCTGGCAACCATTTAGAAAACGACTCTTTCTATATTCAATTTTGACCCGCCAAAATGAGCGCATCGAAGAGATGACCTAGCGAAAAACTGAGCACAACTTAGTAGCATTTGATAACCATTCGCCACATTTGCAAATAAACCGCAGCACAAATGGAAGTCCACCACCATCCCCACATCGAAAAAAAGCACTTCAAAGAATATTTTTTGGAATTCTTAATGATATTTCTTGCCGTAACGCTGGGTTTCTTTGCAGAGAACATCAGGGAACATTTTGCGGATCAGAAAAAAGAAAAGCAATATCTCAGATCTTTCGTTGAAGATCTTACAAATGACGAGGCTAATCTTCCACGATTACTCAGAAGCATTGAACATCAACAATTACATGCGGCTGATTCTTTACCGCTACTGTTAAAAAATGCTGACACAAAGACGCCTGCCAATCTTATTTATGTTTTTTTCCGGAAAATGATCCGGCAACAAGGTATTAAGGTTTTTATTACAGATAGAACGATTGAGCAGGCAAAAAATTCCGGTGATTTGAGGCTAATCACGAATAAGCGGATCTTGGATAGCTTGATTGATTATTACAAGCAGATAGAATTTACGGCCTATTTACAGGAAACATTATTAGAGATGAAAAAAGTTCTGATGCAAAACATAAGACCTGTCTTAAACGGCTTTGATTACTCAGAACTTATCGATAGCACCGATCATATTTTCAATCCAAATAAAACTTTATACCTCCTTGCGGCAGCGCACCCCGACATAAACAACTGCCTGATGAGCATCAGTGACATCAGGGGTCTAAGCATCACCATCCGCAACATGATCCTGGCCATCGTAGACAAGGCCGCCAATATAAAGAAATTGATAAATGAAAAATATCGCCTTGAAAGTGAATAATCAAAAAAGGCGCAAAGAGGTTTAGATCTACAATTAGTTTTTCATTTGGCTCACGATGATATTTTCGTCGAAACAACATGGATGAGGAACGTGTTGGAACTGTAACAGTGATCATAGGTGAGCCTGGTCAAAAGCAGGTTACCATTGTCGAATTGTCTAATCGTTGTTCTTCAAAAGGCAATTTTAAACCCCTAAAAATAATTAACCCTGTCGGAAATCCCGCCTGCGATGCAATGGCACAGGGCATCTGGCTGATATCCAGAGAACGTATTATGGTTCCGACAGGCCGGAGTTCGAACCTTATTTTGAAAGATTTGATACCGGTCGCTAATTTTAAAGAATTTTACTAACCTGGATACAATAGTAATTTCTGCAGACTTGTTCTAAGAAAGTTTATTCCCGTTTTTGACGAGGTCGAGCACGGATGGCTTTAGGTTAGTAAAAAAAGGAGCGTCCTGGATAGCATTTTTGACTATTATGATTAATAGCCGAATACTTGATTTGAACGCCGAATACGCCGATAATTTCAACCGCCAGATCTTCAGCATATACAATAAACTGATTGAACCAGATAATTTAATGGAAACTGCCAAAATGATAGAGAAAAATAAGGATATGATAATTGAGCTTTTTAATTTGATCTCACAATTGAATGTAACGCTGAGAGAATATTACACGCCCCATTTAGGAATTCAACTTGGCAAGGCTTCCCGGTTAATGGAGCAGATAAAAATGCAATACAATATTCGGGATACAAAAAAAGATGGTTGAAGTGGTATTTCCGAAAAAAAATCGTCCGCCTACGCTAAAGCTTCGACAGACACAGTAGTCCCGTCCAGAATCGAACTGGAATATCAAGTTCCGGAGACTTGCGTACTATCCATTGTACTACGGGACCGGGGAAGCAAAACTACATGAAAAATTCCTGGAAGTGCTCACACATCCAATTGCAACTCCACCTTCCGT
>DASXOT010000124.1:0-5450 GCA_036494065.1 Chitinophagaceae bacterium | reverse complement strand
TCCTTCTTCCTTTATACGAATCAGTTTATTACCACAACTATTTCGCCGTTGACTTTAGCAAGATAGATCCCGAGTTTGGAACTATGCAGGATTACATCGACCTGGTTAAAGAAGTTCATCGTCGTGGAATGAAAATTTATATGGATATGGAGATGCAGTATGTGACAGAAGATCAGTTGTGGTGGAAAGACTCGTATGGAAATCCTAATTCGAAATACAGTGATTATATTTTGTATAATGATTCGGCAAATACAAAACCAGAAAGCATCATTTTTGGGCTCACTGAACTACCTGCCTACAATGGTATAACAAGAAAGGTGACAACAGCGAACCTTTACAGCAAAGGTGTGCAGGAGTATACTTACCAAATCTTCAAATACTATGTTGATCCTGATAGCAATGGAAAATTTGATGATGGCGTGGATGGTTTTCGGCTCGATCATATGATGGATGACCTTGACTTTAAGGGAAGATTGACTGGCCTTTTTGGAAAGTTTTGGTCACCACTTTTTGCCAAACTCAAAGCAATTAACCCAAAGCTGAAAAATGTGGCCGAGCAAGCCGTATGGTTTTCTTACGGCAATGAATATTTTAACAAAGGAAATGTGGATCGCGTTTTTGCATTTCAATTACAGGCAGCCATTACTTCCTTCGATAAAAATAAAATCGCGGCTATTGCTGATACCACATTGAACATGATACCACCTGGCAAACAACAGGTAGTATTCATTGAAAATCATGATATGGATCGTTTTGCTTCAAAAGTGAACGGCAACCTTGATGAGGAGAAAGTAGGTGCGGCACTAAACCTTTTGATCGGCGGCGTGCCTGCTATTTATTATGGGCAGGAATTGGGAATGGTTGGAAAAAATGCTAATGGTAAATATGGAATGACCGATGCCAACGATATTCCCCGGCGTGAAGCTTTTGAATGGTACAAGGCTGATGATGGAAAAGGAATGGCTTTATGGTATAAGAATGGACCCTGGTGGGACAATACCAACTTGAAACCTAATGATGGAATCTCATTGGAAGAGGAGAGAAGCGATCCCAATTCTTTATTTAATTTTTATAAAAAAATGATTAGCCTGCATCAATCTTATTCCGAATTAATAAATGGCAGGTATCAAACCCTGTCAAACAATAATGACAAGGTATTTTCATTTTCAAGGAATGAAAATACTTCAATTGTAGTAGTGATCAACCTATCAGGCCAATCACAACAAACTACCGTGCACATCCAGGGCGTTAAGGACAGAAAATTGAAACAGCTTTGGGGAAGTGAGAAGGTGGATATTTCGGTTGATCAACTGACGGTCAACCTGCCCGCTTACGGCATTGACGTGTGGCAAGTGCAATAGTCAGACGAGTAAAACTTCTTAAAGAAATACGGGATGAAATAAGGGATTTGTCTAGCCTTTTTAGGACGGCAAAAAATTAATTTTGATACAAATTCGTTCTATGAAAACAAGAAACTTATTGCTCGTGTTTGCCTTAATGTTTTTTCTCGTCAGCTGCGCTCACTCTATCACACCTTTCCAGGCTGCGAGTGGCAATTATAAAAGATGCAGGGCACTGAGATGAAATCGCCTTAGCTTCCAAACAAGTTCCCCACTGCTCCTTCTAACATTGGAAATTTTTCAACGACAAAATTCTTGATGGCCTCAATGGCCTGTTTTGCCTGCTCATCGGTAAGACCTACTTCTGCTTTTAATTTGTCAATAAGCTCCTGCATGCTATTTCGATTTTAAAGATTAATAAAGATAATAATTGCATTAACGGCTGAAGCCTCGGAAGGATAGGTAAAATTAATATTAGGGAATTCTTATGCCACTTTCAGCAAGCTCAGTTTGCTCTTGTCAAACTTGCGCCTTGCATATTCCAGATCGAGGGTAAAATTCGTTTCTTTGGAAGAAGGTAATTCAAACATGGCATCCGTTAATATCCCCTCACAAATGCTCCGCAGACCCCTGGCGCCAAGTTTGTACTCAACGGCTTTTTCCACCATAAAATCGAGCACTTCGTCTTCTATTGATAACTTGATACCTTCAAGCTCAAACAGCTTTTTGTATTGTTTTAGCAGAGCATTTTTGGGTTCAGTAAGAATAGCGCGGAGAGTAGCAATATCAAGAGGATCAAGGTGAGTAACCACAGGCAAACGTCCCAGCAATTCCGGTATTAGCCCAAATGATTTCAAATCCTGGGCATTCACATAACGCAACAGATTTTTCTTCATGTTTTCCTGTTGCGTTTTATCCACGTTAAAACCAATCGTATTGGTTTGCACGCGACGCGCAATGATTTTATCAATGCCATCAAAAGCACCTCCGCAAATAAATAAAATGTTTTGGGTATTGATCTTTATCAGTTTTTGTTCCGGATGCTTGCGCCCGCCCTGGGGGGGCACCAGTACGTCAGTTCCTTCTAATAATTTCAACATTCCCTGTTGTACGCCTTCACCGCTTACATCGCGCGTGATCGATGGATTATCCCCTTTACGCGCAATCTTATCAATTTCATCGATATATACAATACCACGTTCGGCACCGCTAATATCATAATTACAAACCTGCAATAACCTTGTAAGTATGCTTTCTACGTCCTCTCCAACGTAACCAGCTTCCGTGAAAACAGTTGCATCAACAATCGTGAAAGGGACATTCAGCATGCGGGCGATACTTTTTGCCAGCAATGTTTTACCCGTTCCGGTTTCACCCACCATAATGATGTTGCTTTTTTCAATTTCAACATCGTTGGCATTATCACCTGCCTTTTGCTGCAGTCTTTTGTAATGGTTGTAAACCGCAACTGCGAGCACTTTCTTCGCCTCTTCCTGGCCGATCACATATTCGTCAAGGAATTTTTTTATCTCAATGGGTTTTTTAACTGTGAGCTTGAAAGAAGATGCAGTCTTTTCGTCGCGGATGACCAGTTCCTGATCGATGATTTCTCTTGCGTGCTCCACGCAGTTTTCACAGATATGTCCTTCCTGCCCGGCGATCAGGATCTTAACCTCATCGCGGCTGCGACCGCAGAACGAACAATGTAGTGGGTTTTTTGCCATTCTATTTTAAATACGATACAGATTTACCAAGTTCTAGACTGCAAAATTATAAAACCGTCCTGATTAGAACGGTTTTATTTAGCTGAAACCTATAATAAACTCGTTTATACGGCTTTATACCTTGTCGATAACCTTGTCAACGATGCCGTAGTCCACAGCCTCCTTAGCATCCATCCAGTCATCGCGATCAAAGTCCTTCATAATTTTCTCAATTGTCTTGCCACAATTTTGCGCCAAAATTCGCGCTCCAATCTCCTTGACCCGCTGTGTTTGCCGGGCCTGTATTTCTAAATCTGCACTTACTCCCTGGATGTAGCCTCCCAGTGAAGGTTGGTGGATCATTACCTCGCCGTGAGGATAAATGTAACGTTTGCCTTTGACGCCACCGCTTAATAATATGCTACCCATCGAAGCAGCCAAGCCCATACAAATAGTACTTACCGGGCTTTTCATCATCTGCATGGTATCATAGATCACCATGCCACTGGTTACAACGCCACCCGGACTATTGATATAGAATTTTATTTCTTCTCCGGGTTTGTCTGTATCCAGCAATAATAATTTGCTCACCACATCCCTTGCACTCTTATCATCCACTACCCCCCAGAGATAAACACTTCGTTTTTCGAAAAATAATTTCTCCAGTTTCTTACTGAACATCATAATATCCGACTTGGGACGTTCTTCAGGTACCTCTTCTTCATCATCTGCTCTCCAATCATTGTACAAAAAATTTCTTCCAGGCATAAATTTATAGGGGTTTATTTGTTTTGTGAGACCTGGTTCGTTTGATGGCTCACGATTTATTATATCTAATCTTTCTTTTCTTTTTTAGGATTAATTAATAAAACTTCATCTACCAATCCATATTCTTTTGCTTCGCTGGCAGTCATCCATCTATCGCGATCAAAATCTGCTTCGATTTTATCTACGGGTCTGCCCGTGTGAGAACCGACAATTTCGTACAGCTCCTCTTTCAGTTTTCTGATTTCTTTCACCGTAATTTCAATATCACTAGCCTGCCCTCCAATAGCGCCGCTTGGTTGATGCATCATTATCCTGGCATGTTTCAGTGCGGCTCTTTTGCCCTTTGTGCCTGCACCCAGTAACACGCAAGCCATTGATGCTGCCATACCGATGCAAATGGTAGCTACATCCGGTGATACATACTGTAATGTATCGTATACGCCCAATCCGGAATAAACACTACCGCCGGGGCTGTTTATATACATATTGATGTCCCGGGTGCGGTCGGTTGAATCGAGAAACAATAGTTGCGCTGTCACAATATTTGCTACTTCATCATTGATAGGATAGCCAAGGAAAATAATACGATCCATCATTAACCTGCTATAAACATCCATTACCGCTACGTTCATCGGGCGTTCTTCGATAATGTTCGGTGTAAGCGCTGTTACCATGTGAGACGCATAACTATGCAGTGTATTGCTTGAAATTCCTTTATGCTTTACGGCATATTTTTCAAATTCCGAATTGAAATTCATTTTTAAATATTTGAGGTTTGTGGGTAACTTTTGAGAGCCATTTACAGGTAACGAACAGGGATGATCTCAGAAGTCCCGTTAAGCTTTTTGAACTCATCAAATATCTGTCCAATTGCCAAAATCACAAAATCGGTGACAGGTATTACAGAAATTGAGACGAATTGGCATTAAGAATTCTGTGCAGAATCACTTGATTATTCGTGGTGGTGGTGCTGGTGTTTTTCAACGAGGCTTGTAAAATCCTCCGCACTAATCTCTTTTTCTTCGGAGTTTAATTGGGTTTCTGACCAATCAAGAATTTTTTGACTTTGAATGCGATTATAAGCGTCTTCAATGTACTTCCGGTCATTCATCATTTTTTCGATATAGTCATGTACCCAGGGTTGTTCTTCGGCCGGTGCTCCCATGCCCATGTACCCGAACAATTGCTGCCTGGCGAAATTCCTGATTTCTTCAGGAGTGACCTGTATATTGTTTTCGGCTACTATTTTATCCGAGATTAGTGTCCATCTCAGCTGGCTAATGAAGACGGGAAATTCTTTTTCAATTTCTTCATCGGTTTTGGTTTGCTCGCTCTGCCCTTGTGTCTTCATCCATTTTCTGAGAAAACCCTCCGGAAATTCTATTGAGGTGTGATCAAGGAGTTCATGGTACGACTGGTGTTGCAATTGGCTTTTGGCCTGCCCATCCCAGTGAGCCTGAATTTCATCTTTGATTTTAAGCCTGAAATCTTCCTCGGTTTTTACTTCACCGGCAGGGTATAATTGGTCAAAAAAATCCTGCTTCAATTCTCTTTTTTCCAACAACCCAATCTTCGTGATAGTGACTTTAAAATTTTTATTGGCCGATGCTTCGTCTTCCTGGTTCAGTCCAAGATCACC
>DASXOT010000123.1:0-3743 GCA_036494065.1 Chitinophagaceae bacterium | reverse complement strand
CGTTTGAACACCTTTACTGTTTCAAGAGTTAATTGTTCACGGGAAAAAACAAACAATGTTCCTTCAGGAAAATAAAAATCGTTGTGAAAAACAGTAGCGGGTAAATCAGCCAGGTTATAATTAATTGGATAATCAGCATAGTTGTTTATTGCAGTGAAATAGTTTGCAAGGTCCACATCCTTCAATATATATGAAAAAGTTTCCTGGCGGTTTTTCCATCCATTAAAGGCTCCCTGTAACAAAGGATGTAATTGCATATCCATATGACCGATGACCAGGTCAGCCTTTCCTGTTTCGGTTAGTTTAGCGGTCCATAGCTCCATTGGTGTTGTATCATCTGTCATAATGCCTATCCCGCAGCGCATAGGCTCTATGCCCAGCCTGACCAATTCATTGAACATGGCAAGAACCGTATCCGCTACATCCTGGCTGCTGTGCATTGCCATCGTCTTACTTCTTACTCTCTCAAGCGACGCCTCTATTTGTGCTTCTCTTGCCTGCGCTTCTGCTTTTTGGAGATCAAGAAAGCGGGTGTAGGATTGTTCAAATACATTTCCAAACCGGCGAAGAATAATATTCTGTTCTTCTGTATATGGTTCAGCAGTATAGTTAGCAATTGTAAGGGATGTGTTTTTTAAATACACGGTTGACCATGCAAAACCAGGCGCACCATAAGAAAATTTCTTTCGTTCCGCCGGAGCATTCTTTGCAATTGTTGTCGAATATAAGTGGTCAAGGAATCCGTCTTTTTCCTCTTTGGTAAAGACCGCGGCATTAAAATCATCTCCCCTTGCAATACTTTCTAAAACACGGTTGAAAAAGGGATGATCGAAATAAGGTATGCGAATCTGATCAGGGTATATGGGAGTGCCGGGATTATATAGCCACAGGTTCCAGTCTTTCTCCCTGTAACTTGTATTAAAATTGGCTGAATGAATGTTGAATCCGAGGACTTGAAATTGTTCTGACAAAATATTGATCACTTCAAGCAGGTCATTGCTCTTATGCATCGCCATGGTTTTGCTTCTTACCCGCTCCAGTGATGTTTCAATGGTTGCTTCTCTTGCCTGTGCTTCTGCTTTTTGCAGATCGAGGAAACGGGTGTAGGTGAGATCAAATACTCCGGCAAATCTTTCCAATAAATCAATGGTTGTTTTCGGTTGATCTTCCGGCGATGAAATAGCAATAAACCCTTTGGAGAAATAAGCGATATTTTGCACTCTGCGTTTTAGCGCAGCACCTGGTTTAAAATGGATCTGAAAATCTTCTCTCCAATAAGTTAACCAATCCTCCAGTTCATTTCCCTGCATGTCAATAGTAATCGTCTTTTTTTTCTCCGACCAGCCTTCAAACATTTTTTTAATAGAAATATTCTTATTGATATTTACTATGTGTCGCGAGCTGATCTTATCTCCATTCTCGTCCGTCATCCAGAACTCCAAATAGCCGCTAGTATCTTTTATAATGGCAATATATAAGCGATTTTGCTCAACGCCGAGGCCGATAAGCTGTTTGAACATTACAACAGCAGTTTCGGCCAGCTCATCACTTTTAAACATAGCCATTGTTCTGCTTCGCACTCTTTCCAATGCAGCTTCTATCTGCGCTTCCCTTACCTGCGCTTCGGCTCTTTTCAAATCGATAAAGCGAGTAAAAGTGAGATCAAAAACATTGGCAAACCGGTCCAATAGCCTTAATGTTTCAACACTAACGACGGTGTCGGACGAGACTCCCATTAGTCCTCTTGAGAAAAATACACCATTCACGTTCCACGATTGTTTATGTACTTCATCTGATTCATCCCAGGCTTTCTTTCCTATCAATGAATTTCGCCAATGATTATAGTCCTGTAATTCCTTTCCCCTGATCGTAACAAAGAAACTTCTTTGTTTGGCCAAATACATTTCTTTGGCTTTCTTCATAACAAAAACTTCTTTGTCCAACTCCATCGTGAAAGAACGATTAATTTTTTCCCCTTTTAGTGTCAGGAACATCTCGCCCATTTTTACATCTTCATCAAAAATGCAAATGGAAACTTGCGCCGTTGTTGCGCCTAATGATTTGAATTGTTGGAATAAAACCAGCGTCGTTTCCCCCAGTTCCTCACTTTTTTGCATAGCCATCGTCTTGGCCCTCACCCTTTCCAAGGCTAATTCTATCTCAGCCTCTCTTGCCTGCGCTTCGGCCCTTTGCAGATCCTGGTATCTTCTGAATGTTAATGCGAAAACAGAAGTAAATCTTTTTAAAATTCTCTGGTTCTCATCTTTATGCAGCTCAATGGAAAAAGTAAAGATGGTGCCTTCTTCAAAAAAATTCGCATAAAAATAATGATCAGGAAGATCAGCGGTTAATACGTAAGGAGCTTTATAATTAGGCTGGCTTGTTAATGTTTTATAGTAGCTTCTTAAATCATCTCCTTTTAAATGATAAACGTAATTTTCTTTTTTCTGCGACCATGCCTCAAACAATCCCACCCACAAAGGGTGGCCTTGCAGATCAATGCGCCCGACACCTTTCATTTTTTTTCCTTCTTCAGTGGAAGTAGCTGCCCAAACATCAGCCATGTTATTTTGCAAAAAAATGGCAATACCACAACGCAATGTTTCGATATTAAGCAAAGAAATTTCATCAAACACCACGGCTGTTGCAGCACCTACATCTTCACTGTTTTGCATGGCCATCGCTTTGAATCGTACGCGCTCCAATGCAGCTTCGAGCCTTGCTTCCCTTGCCTGTGCTTCTGCTTTTTGCAAATCGAGGAAACGGGTATACGTTTGTTGAAAGACATTCCCAAATCTTTTAAATATATCATGATACTCAGAAAGAGGTTCATTGGAGATAATTAAAAGATAGCCTTGTGAAAAAAACATCGCGTGCGTAAAGGTTTCAGATGGCTGATCCGGTGTGGCCTGGAATTGCTGAACAGGAATGCCAGCATTCTTTTTCAAATTGTTTAGGTGCTGTGCCAATGCTTCACCCGAAAGATGCACTACCATAAATTTCTCACCTTTCTTCCATGCAGCATAAATATTTTTATTATAGGACGAACCTTCACCGTAAGACACCGTGAATGACCGCGGAACGATCTTCCCTTCGGGATTGGTAATCCAACATTCTCCAACGGGTTCATCAGGTTTTAGTGTCACTATCGCACAGGTCCGCATTTGTGTTGACTTAATTCCAAGACCGATCAATTGCCTGAAAACAATGGAAACTGTTTCAGCGAGTTCATCACTTCGTTGCATGGCCATTGTTCTTGAACGAATTCTTTCTAACGCTGTTTCAACCTGTGCTTCTCTTGCCTGTACTTCTGCCTTTTTTAAATCTAAAAAGCGGTTGTATGTACCATCAAAAACAATAGCAAAGCGCTCTAATAGTTCGATCGTTCCGGGTGATAAAGGGTCATCGGAAGCTATTCCCATCAATCCTTTGTTGAAATAAGCCATCGTATATGCCCTTCGGTTGGCAGGATTAACGGCAACCATTTGAACACCGAGGTTTTTCAGGTACAGTCTGAAGGAGCTTAATTCTTCACCCTGTAAGTCAAGGACAAATGATTTGATTTTTGTCTTCCAGTTATCGTACATCTTCCTCATTACCGGGTGATCATTGATGCCACATTTGAATAAGGCATTCGTCTGCGTCTGTCTATTGGCCACCGTAAGATCCAATGATATATGCGATTCATCCATGATACAAATAAAACAGACCGCCGAAGCGCTCCCCAGCTTTTGCATCTCATC
>DASXOT010000122.1:0-5942 GCA_036494065.1 Chitinophagaceae bacterium | reverse complement strand
AGGGTAAAGAGTTGCTTTTTTATTTGTCGGATCCCAAAGGCACAAATTCCCAGGGCATGCACTCGTTACGTTTCTCGGTGCCAGATAAAGCAGGCACATCCTCCTTTGGTCCTGAGGAAAATGGATGGGGTATAGAAGTAGATATCAAAATCGACAAAGATCACCGGGCAACCTATTTTTCAGATTCTTTTACCATTAATATTACCAGCCTTTCTGGTACCCGTGTGGCGGGCACTTTTTCAGGAAAATTTAAGCTAAGAGAAGGTGCATCGGATGCTGATTATAAAAAAGAAATTGATGTTACCGATGGAAAATTCGATATACCATTCTCCACCCGCGTCAGGTGAGGGTACTATTTTTTTATAACAAAAAATGACATCAATGAAATCAATTCTTTTAGTCAGCGTGTCCATCTTAAAAATGTGATGAAGAGATTAATAACACTATAAAACTTAAAACTATGCAACGGTTCAAATTCCTGGTTCTTCCCTCTCTATCGGTAATATTGCTGTCAGCCTGTACGGGCGGTTCCGGCAATAAGGCCGCCGGTTCAGGTAGTAGCGATCCTGCAGCGTCTGTCTCAGGATCGGGCGTGGATATGTATTACGAATACACGGCTACAACAGGCGGCAAAGGCATGAGCATTAAAACTGACACGAAAATGTATGTTTCATCAAGCGGCGCTATGCGTGTGGAAATGGATATGCAAAATTCTGCCATGAAAGGAAAGGATCCCGGACCAATGGTCATCATTGGGCATTCAGATAAGCCCAGTGAAAGCATCTCAATTAAAGATGACACCAAAACGTATAGCGTGAATCATTTTACTGACAAGGATTTTGATACCGGTGAAAAAGTCAAATCAACGGCTACAAAAATCGGCGAAGAACAAATCCTGGGTTTTAATAGTGTGCACGCAAGAATTATTTCTAATAAAAACATTGGCGGCCTCTATTCAGAGATTGATACGATAGATCTATGGCGGAGTAACGATGTTCCGCTGGTGGCCTCCGTAAAGGAATTAATGGAAAAGTTTGATTCTAAGACCGGAATTTCACTATATTCTCCTGATATAGCAGATCAGCTTAAGCAAATGGGCTGTGAAGGTTTTATGACAAAATTGGAAATACATTCAAGAAATGCTTCTATAACAGAAGTTCTTGTAAAAGTTGAGCATCGCGATTTGCCGGCAAGCATGTTCCAGATTCCGGCTGGATATAAAGAAACTAAAGATGGGATTGGAGAGTAAAATTGGATCTTTAATGGGTAGCGTTATCAGTTACAGGAACGATGCTGGAAGCAAAGTGTCGTAATGAACCCTTTGAATGTCGCAATTGCACCTGGTATAAATCGATTTACCGAAGTAAGTTTGTTTTATTGAAAATTGTCTGAATCACAGAAACAATAAAACAAAATGTTATGCAAAAGATAACTCCATTCCTTTGGTTTGATGACCAGGCAGAAGATGCAGTGAAGTTTTATGCCTCGGTTTTTAAAAATTCAAAGATTGGCAACATGGCCCGCTATGATGATGCTTCGGCCGCTGCTGCTGGCAGACCCAAAGGGTCGCTAATGACCGCTTCCTTCGAGCTTGATGGACAGGATTTCATCGCTCTCAATGGTGGACCACATTTCAAATTCACAGAGGCGATATCATTTGTAGTGAATTGCGATACACAAAAGGAGATCGATTATTATTGGGAAAAGCTAACCGAAGGAGGTGAAGAGAGTCAGTGTGGATGGTTGAAGGATAAATTCGGCCTTTCCTGGCAAATAGTTCCTTCATCGCTCGGCCAATTGATCGGGGGCCCTGATAAAGAAAAGTCCCAACGGGCGATGGGTGCTTTGATGAAAATGCGAAAACTTGTTATTGCTGATTTGGAAAATGCATGATGCGTTATTTCATTGTTGTAAACACGGAACTTCCTTGGTCGTGCTTTGTGTTTTTTGTGCTAATTTCTAGTAAGAACAATACTTTTTATTTTGGAAGCAAGTCACAAAAATAAAAGCCATATTTCTTCGCCGGGTCTTCCTCATTATTGGTAATCGGTGCTTTATATTGCCTGTAGACAATTTCACCTTTTGTAAACGAAATGGGGTGCTTAAAGATTGGGCCATCATATACAAAAGAATGAAACTCGCCATTTTCGCCACACACATCTACATTACCGGGGACATCCTTACAAAAGGATTCATCGATGGCCCTTCCGCAAAAACTCTTGTCGAGAAATCTTTCATTTACACAAACTATCACCGCTTTAAAACCAACTCTTATAAATTCATCGATAAGATCATGAGTATCTTTTTTCCATATAGGGAAATTGCATTTGATTCCCACGGCAGATAATTTTTCCTCACGATACTTCTTGAGGTCTTCTAAAAAAATATCACCGAAAATACTGGTTGTAATTTCCTGCTTTTTTAGCCAATCCAATTTTTCCATCATCATTTCTTCATATTCCGTCATACCCGGCTCTTCCGGCAGTTCAATAGTAGTTAATGGAATTCCGATTGAAGCGGCCTGGACTTCGAGTAACCCTCTTCGCACACCGTGCATGGATACGCGGTCATGAAAGCGATTGATGTTGGTGAGCAGGTATTCTATCTTTAATTTATTTTCCTGCTGTGTTTTCCATAGCGCTATCGCTGAATCTTTGCCGCCGCTCCAGTTGAAATATGCCCTGGTCATTTCC
Source organism: Chitinophagaceae bacterium (assembly GCA_036494065.1). Lineage (GTDB taxonomy): Bacteria > Bacteroidota > Bacteroidia > Chitinophagales > Chitinophagaceae > VBAU01. The sequence goes on along the minus strand of DASXOT010000122.1, from coordinate 3,249 downwards.
ACAGGTATTTATCTTTAAACACAAGATACCGGCTCTTGAGTTCAAGTAAACAATTCTTGCATAAACAATCATCATAGCATTCTTCGATAAACATTCTTTCTTCACTGTTTAATTGCACATGATAACACTGACACTCAGTAATTGTGTCCGCCTTGCATTCAAATGAGGCTGAGCAGCGGGGACAGGTTTTCTTTTCAGGCGTGCACATGGGAGGCAATTAAAAGTCAAAATATAGCCACAGGCTGTAAGCTTCTTACGAAATGCAAATAGTTTAAAACTCGCTAAGCTCGATCTTTTTTTTGCATTTTGGTTTCTTAATTTTGACCTTGTTCAAAGCTTGCAGCTTACAGATTGCGGCTCATAGCTCGCCGCTCACAGCTGAAACCTAAATCCACCCGAAACATTTACCCCGGGCACACTAAAACCATATACCTCATAATAATTCTTATTGTTTGTAATATTTTTAGCGTCTATAAAAACATTCAGCTTGCTGCTGTGAAAACTATAAGCTGCAAAAATATTCCACAGCGCATAACTTTTCAGATCAACCTGTGACGGAAGAAATGTTACAGGATCGTAGTAAATATCTGTCCGCTTACCGGTTACCTGCAATGATGAACTCACGAGCAGATTCCGGGTGATCTTATAATTCAGGAATAGATGTACGTTGTTTTTAGGACGACGTACCAGGTTGTAGTAACTGGTATCTTTCCCCCCAACCTGTTGTGTGATCCTTCCATCAACATAGTCATAGGTAATCTTAAGATTAACCTGTTTGTTGATGGAATAGTTTAGTTCCACCTCCGCGCCATAATCATGTTGCTTGTCCCTGTTTTCATAACCATTGTTCCCGTAAATGATCACATTTTTAATATCCCGGTTAAATGCCATTACCGTTAAATCCAGTTTTTGATCTGCGAGGCTCGTTTGTATTCCTGCTTCCTGAGTGGTTGATTTTTCAGGTTTCAAATTTGGATTGGCGCCAAAGGGGCCGAATAACTCGGTGATGGATGGCGCTCTGAAACCACTTGTAATATTGACGAACAATTTTACACGATCATTTATTAAGTAAGAAGGGTTGACGCTATAGGTAAAATTATTTCCATACTGGTTGTGATGATTGAATCGCCCCCCCACTTCGATATTCAAACCTTTATTCGTTTTAAAGAAAAATGTAGCGTAAGGACTAATAATACTATTTGTGGTGTCGGGCGCGTCTATCCTATAACTCTGATAGCTGATGCCAGCCACCATTCTCACGTTTTCATTAAAACGGGGATCAGTATAGATTTCAGCCTGGTTGAATTTCCCCTTAGTGGCAAAATCAGAGAACTGGCTCAGGTAATCTCTCCTGGTAAAATCATAACCGTAATTGAAATGCACGGTTCCTGTTTTATAATCATAATGACCGGTCAATCCCGTGTTCAGGAGTGAGGCTGTATAATGATTCGGGGCATCAATAAATGCATCTGCATCATAGCCACCTTTAAATTGAGTAAAGCGATAGTAAGGTGAAATTTTAAATTTATTGGTTATGTTGATGCCAACTACTGTTTGAATGGCATGTTGTGTAAATCCATCTTTATCAAAACCGGCTTTGCCTGTTGTGTCCTTTGCTTCTGAAATTCCATCGGTTCGATTATAGGCATAGTTCAGATCATACTCGAGCCATTTGGTTTTCTGACTGAGATTGGCACTGCCTTTAAAACTGTTAAAGCTGCCATAGGTTGCCAGGCCATTAAATTGCGGTTTTTTATCAAGAGGTTTTTTAGATATGATATTAATAACACCGGCTACAGCATTGGAACCATACAAGGTGCTCTGACTGCCTTTAAGAATTTCGATCCTGTCTATATTATCTAATGACAATAACCTTAGATCAAAGGTGCCACCCACGCCTGTTGGATCGTTCAAAGGCACTCCATCGAGTAATATCAATGTGTAGGCGCTGGTAGCACCCAGCATGAATATTGATTTGTCTTTTCCGGGATTACTGGTTGCTCCATTGAGGATGATACCCGTTTGTTCATTGAGTAACTGTGAAATGTCCTTACCTCCACTTTGCAGAATTTGTTCTCTAGTAATAACACTGATCACTTTGCCCGTTCCACTTTCTTTTTGTGGGAACTTGTTGGCGGTGATCACTACTTCATCCATTGTTTTTGAAGTGGTATCCGCCGTATTGGAGGATCCATTTTGTGCGAGTAGGTGGCTGCCGATCAAAACTGCAGCCACACTAAAAATTTTCTTTTTCATAAAAAAATTTTTGTGACTGCTTCCGGAAAAATGAGAGATATAAATGCTTGCGCTTTTACATCGTTCGCCTTTCACCCGAAAGCTAAATGTTGTTTGATTGATGTGGCAGGTCTTCTGGCTTGTTCTCTGTTGAGCACCTTCCCGCTGATAAAATCAACAGTGGTATGGAGAATCAACAGTCGCGAAACGTAAAAAGCAAAGCATGACATTATTTCACGCCTAACGTTTGAAGTATGAAATATGTCATGGTATTGACAATCGTTTCACGCAAAGAACTTACAGCTACGGGGATAGCGCCGGATTTTCACCGGACTTCCCTTTTAATGGCGCATCAGCGCCAACCAAATCAGCAACAAATGTAAAGGAGTAGTGGAAAGAATAAAAAAATGATTTGTCAACAGGTTAATTAAAATGGATCGAAGCTCCGCCGAAGAAGTTCCTGCCGGGGGCAACGTTATAATATCTTCCGCCTGTGGCATTAATATCATTGCCTAAACTATAGGTGACATTGAAAAGATTATCACCACCAACAAAAAGATCGAGCACCGCTTTTCTGTTTAGCGTTTTTTTCCAGCCTAATCTTTCACCCAATAAATTATAGGAGGAAGCATAGTCGGAATTAGCATCATTTAGTGGAATCCGGTCGGTGTATGAATAAGTCAGGTGGGAATAAATACCCTGTCTGGCAACAATGTCAAACCCGGCTGCAAAAGTCTGCGGTGGCACACTCGGCATTTGGTTACCAGAAAAATCAGTCGTCGATTGCTTGAATTGATCATAGTTGAATTTATCCCAGGTATCACTGATCCAAATCCCCGCGCTTGTGATGAATGAATGGGGCTGTTCAAAAAATCTATAGCTTACCTGTGATTCGATTCCCCTTTGTTTGGTGGAACCGGCGTTTGTGAAATAATCTGCATTGCTGGAATCTTTTCTTGAAACGATCGCATTTTCGAGTCGATAATAAAATGCATTTACTTCTATGTATAATTT
>DASXOT010000121.1:0-1810 GCA_036494065.1 Chitinophagaceae bacterium | reverse complement strand
ATCGAGTTAAGTCCTTCTTTTTCAATCTTCTTTCTTCCCAACTCCAGCATTTGGTCGGATATATCTATGCCGATTACTTTTTGAGGGTTTAAAACCCGTTGAGCCATAATTGCCATATCGCCGGTGCCGGTCGCCACATCCAAAATTCGTTCCGGCTTGTCGGCTTGCAGTTGAAGTATTGCTTTTTTCCGCCATGCCCTGTCAATGCCAGCGGATAAAATATGATTTACTTTATCATACTTGCCAGCGATGCTATTAAACATCTCTTCCACCTGCTCTTTTTTCGTTTTTTTGGGATGGCCAAAAGGGGTTATACTGTCGTGTGGTAAAGTATCTGGCATGAGGTGCGAAGGTAGGATTTGGTCGTGAGCCGTGAGTCGTGAGTGGTCAAGGTACACGGTCATCTTAGACCGTCACTACCACTGACAATCCTGGACTATAGACCATGGACCTCGCACCAGGCTGACGCCTCACGACTCGCGACTGCCGTCTGATGACTACTTTTGCCTCCATGCAGATCCTCGAAGCAAACTATTTGACCAGCAGTCCGACATTTGATAAATGTCCCGAGCCTGACAGGGCAGAGGTCGCATTTATCGGCAGGAGCAATGTGGGCAAATCTTCACTAATAAATATGCTATGTAACAATAGCAAGCTCGCAAAGACTTCGGTAAATCCTGGCAAGACCCAACTCATCAATCATTTCGAAATAAAATATAGCATTGATCAAAGATCGAAAAAGCGGAGGCAGGAATATTTTGTAGATCTTCCAGGCTATGGTTTTGCTAAAGTTTCGCAGCGTGATCGTCGCCGCTGGGAGCAAATGATCGAAAATTATATTCGGAAGAGAGAAAATCTTGTCAATCTTTTTGTACTCGTGGATAGTCGTCACAGCCCGCAGAAAATCGACCTGGATTTTATCAATAAACTGGGGCTATGGCAAACACCATTCTCAATTGTATTTACAAAAGCTGATAAAAATAAACCTCGTGCCACAGAGAAAAATGTCAACCTTTTTTTAGAAGGGCTGCAAAAGACATGGGAAAAACCGCCGGTGTTTTTTGTGAGCTCAGCACTCACGCAGGAGGGTAAACAGGATATATTGAATTATGTGGCTCAATTGGTCTATCCGTAGGTGTAACCACATAGCCTGATCGCAATTAAAATATATCAATTATATTGCACCCAATTTAATTTTCTTAGTTATGAAAGGAATTTTTACTGAAAGGAATTTTGTTATTGTTTTGTTTGTCCTGGTAATAATTACTTTTTCTTTTGCCCAAAATGAGACCAAAAAGATGGAGCAACTTTATAATGGCGGCCACACTTCTTTAGAAAAATTTCCGGCGCTCAGGCCGGAAGCAAAAGCTCCCAATCTTTTAAATCATCCATTGCGCGCCATAAAGGTGAGCTAGATCTCCTGCGAAGTTTCTGACAAACCGTTAAAACTGATCTAAACGGCTTCTTTTTCTGTCAATACAATCCGTTCACGGAATTGCTTGGCAAATTCAATAAAGTCCTTTGCTTTCCGTAAATAAGAAATAGCGAATTCTTCAGAAGGGGCTGAGTTGTTCATCTGCAGAACGGTTTCCTTGAAACTATCGCTCTCTGTGTATAAATTATTTTGGGTAAAATGAGTATCAAAATCTTTCAGAATACCCGCTTGTGTGTTGCATTGTACACCTTGTTGGAGCAGCAATGCCTTGGCAGAATGAATAAATGCACCATACGCATTATAAATGCCATCAGCATAGGCTTTTTTCTCAATGCATTCGCGACTCCATTCCAGTTTTTCTTCCGCTTCCAAAAT
>DASXOT010000120.1:0-2714 GCA_036494065.1 Chitinophagaceae bacterium | reverse complement strand
TCAGGGGAAATGGGTTGACCTGGGAAGAAGTTTTGTATATGGCAGACGATTTGCCGGACCTCGAATTAATGAAAAAGGTAGGATTACCCTGCTGCCCCGCCGACGCCGTACCGGAAATACTGGAGTTGTCAAAATACATTTCACCGGTTAATGGCGGACTGGGTTGTGTGCGGGACGTAATTGAAAAAGTGTTGAGGGTGCAGGATAAATGGATTTTCCGGGACGATGTGGTGTCCAAATAAAGATAAAAGCAGCTAGATAAACGATAAAGGGGTTGTGGCAAACTTTTATTTATTCATTTTTATCTTTTATCTAAATTGATAATATGAGATTGATCGCAGCATTCTTGAGACTGGTTCGCCTGCCCAATCTTTTTTTTATTTTCCTCACCCAGTTCCTCTTCTATTATTGCATATTAATGCCGGTGTTGAGAAATGTGAGCGTGAAGGCATCGATAAATCAATTGCAATTTTTTTTACTTACTCTTTCTTCTGTATTGATCGCCGCCGCCGGGTATATCATCAACGATTATTTTGACGTGGATATTGACCAGGTCAATAAACCCAAAAAGAACGTTGTCGATTTGATCGTTTCACGACGGTGGGCTATTCTTTGGCATTTTATGCTCAGTTCAGCCGGGATTGTATTGAGCCTTTATGTATCATGGAAAACCGGATTGTGGTACATCGTTATCGCAAACCTGGGCTGTGTTTTTCTGCTGTTTGGCTATTCAATTTCGCTCAAACAAAAATTACTTTCAGGAAACGTTGCTATTTCCTTGCTTACCGCCTGGGTTGTGCTGGTATTTTGTTTATCTGAATTTCGTTTGTCATTAGGGGCCGCCTCTAATTTTGAATTATTACGAGCACAAAATCAAATTATGAAGTTGGGCTTTCTTTATGCTGGATTTGCTTTCGTGGCCACACTTATACGCGAGGCTATCAAAGACATGGAAGATGTGAGGGGCGATGAACGCTACGGATGCAGGACGATGCCAGTCGTTTGGGGTATCCCGGCCACCAAGATATATGTTGCGGTGTGGCTGACAGTCTTGTTGGCCGTATTGGTTATCATCCAGGTTTACATAGTCAGGTTTCATTGGTGGTGGCCGATAGTTTATAGTATCTGTTTGATTATTTTACCCCTGATTTACATTTTGTATAGATTATTTAAAGCATCAACGCAACCGGATTTTCATTCGCTGAGCAATTTAAACAAAGGCATTATGCTGGGTGGAATTTTGTCAATGGGTTTTTTCTATTTCTATTTATGAAAAAAATTATTCTTGCCTCTCAATCACCGCGGCGAAAACAATTGTTGGAGTGGGCTGAAATATCATTTGAGATTGTTGTTAAAGAAACAGATGAAACATTTCCTTCAGGGTTAAAGGCTGACCAGGTTGCTATTCACATTGCCCGGCAAAAAGCGCTCGCGGTAACACCTTTTGTAGATAACGATTTAATTATCCTGGCTGCCGATACTATCGTGGTTTTAGCCGAAAGGATCATCGGTAAACCCAAGGACAGGAATGAAGCATTGCAGATATTGTCCGACCTCTCCGGCAATGAACATCTTGTGATTACGGGCGTTGTCATTCGGGCGGGTGAAAAAGAAATCTCTTTTGCCGATAGTACCCGGGTTTGTTTTCACGCGCTGACCAAAGAGCAAATTGAATTTTATGTAGACAAATACAGGCCTTATGATAAAGCGGGTGCTTACGCCATACAGGAATGGATCGGTGTAGTGGGTATTAAATCAGTTACCGGCGATTTTTATAATGTAATGGGTTTACCGGTAAGCCGCGTTGTGCAGGCGTTAAAAACGTTTTAAGTCTGAGGTTATTCGGGAAATATTTCACCCTTGGATATCTATCTTAGCCTGACCATTCAACCACGCAAATTTCCCATGACGGAGCGGCTGTTGCAATTCATTTGGCAATTCCAGTATTTTAACAATGGCGAGCTGGTTACCTCTGGCGATGAACAGTTACAGATCATCCATGCGGGACAGTTAAATATTAACCAGGGTCCTGATTTTTCAAATGCAAAAATAAAATTAGCTTCTACGATTTGGGCGGGCAATATTGAATTGCATTTAAAAGCTTCCGACTGGACGAAGCACAATCATCACCGCGACGGCAATTATAATAATGTTATCCTCCATGTAGTTTGGGAAAACGATGTCGGCAATAATGTTCAAATTCCAATTCTGGAGTTAAAAGAAAGAGTTTCGAAGATATTGTTAGATCGCTACGAAAGTTTAATGAATGCTCCGGAATTTATTGCTTGCGAAAAGAGTATTCATGTTGTTCGCGATATTATATGGAAGAGTTGGAGAGAGCGAATGATGATTGAAAGATTGATGCGAAAGGCAAAAACCGCGGAGAGTTTGCTAGTGCAATCAAATTTTCATTGGCAGGAAGCTTTCTGGTGGCTGCTTGCACGCAATTTTGGAATGAAGGTAAATGGAGATCTTTTTGAAGAGGTAGCAAGATCGATTCCCGTTAATTTATTGGCCAGACACAAAAACCAGATACATCAATTAGAAGCATTGTTGCTGGGACAGGCCAATTTATTGAAAGGAAATTTCCGGGAAGATTATCCGATAATGTTACAAAAGGAATATCTGTTCTATAAAAAGAAATATGATCTACGGCCTGTACTGGCAGTTCCCTTTTTCCTGCGCATGAGACCCGGAAATTTCCCTTCGATCCG
>DASXOT010000119.1:0-4395 GCA_036494065.1 Chitinophagaceae bacterium | reverse complement strand
TTTAACCAATCATTAATGTTCCTTAAAACCGTCTGTTATTTTATCCCCTCTTGGAATAAACGATTTGAGATCATATGTGCAGGGAGCCTGGATATCTCCACAGGGTTCATTAGCTTCAGGTACTCTGATGTCAATTCCATTGTATTGGGTTGTATTAAAAGGAATTTTTTCAATCCCCAGTGGTTGCACTATTTGCTGTGGGGAAAAGAAATTTTTTAACCTGTAACAGTCATACACGGCAAGAGTCACGGCAAAGACAAGATTGAAAGCTATTAGTATCCTCCTTGTAAAAAATTCATTGTTTTTAATAGCCGGGAGTAATAGTATGGCTGCGATGACTGCCGGTAAACCGATTATAAAACCGAAGCCAAATCGGGGATCTGGTGCTTGTGCAAACCAAAAGATACACCCGGCAATCGAAATGATCAATGCGGTTTTACCAATTTCAGCAGAATTAATGACCGCCTTAATCTTTATCAATAGAGCGATAAAAGCTAAGACCATTAAGGAAATTGAGATTTTATCAGGTAAGGATTGTTTTTTCCACCATAATGGTAGCCACTGGCTCAGTTTCATAGCCACCTCATTTTTGATCTCCTGTCGTGTCAGTTCGCCCGGATTTCTGGCGTACGCGAGTATATAATCCCGCTGTACGTACGTTTTTTCCTTATCAACTTTCCAGTCAACATTCGCGATGTTCGGATGCGGGGAAGGAAATAAGACATAACCACTGCTGATAATATTCCTTGCAAAATAGGGAGTGATAATGAGAATGGCAATAAGACACGATATAGTCAATGATCTGATTTGTCTCTTTTGAAATAATTTATAAGTTGCGTACAGAGCTGCCAGGATAATTGGAAGGACAGAAAGTTTTAACGTTATGGCGAAGAAGGAAAGCACGGTTATCAATATCCAATCAATATTTCTTTTGCCATGTTCGCTTCGATCCAGAAATAAAAAAAATACTGTCCACACGCAGATTGTGGCGACAAAATCAGAACTTGCCGAAGTGGCGGTAAGTCTCACTTGTGTATAACCTGATATACTTATTGCAGCAAGAGCGAGCCACAAAAAAGCATTTAATCTTTTATTGCCAGAAGAAATGTTCTCATTGATCTTTTGGAGAATAAAAATAAAATACCAGACAAGAATTGTCGAATTGATAAATGTTAAACCATCGAGATTGATAAATTTGAAATTAAAAACTGCGCAAGCAACAAACCATAGGTTCTGCAGTCCATAACGCATGTGCAGGTTTGCCAACCCCGGCACTGCCCTGTACTTTTCAATCCATTGGATAGTTTGTGCATGATAAGACAAGGTATCGGGATGATTTATTGTCCACGTACTCATTATCAGTAACATTATTAGATAACTGATAAATAAAAAGACGAGTGAAAAATGTAAGCCGCCAAAGGGCTTTTTTAGCCTGGCAAAGAAAGCTCTTGATGGCTTAAAGAAGAGAAAGGCGATGGTTAATAACAGCAATATGAGTTGGAATGACAATCCTCCAAGGGGCATAAACAATGATAAAAAAGATGCGACCACTGTTATGGCTGATAGACCCAAAAAACAAGTAAGACTAAAATTAATGCTCTTCACTTGTTGTTTATCCCCGATCTTATTTAGCAAGTGAATTATGAGGCTTCCCCATATCTCACAGGAAAAGGAAATATACAGCCATGCAAATAATGTAATTAGCATTACCAGTTGTTTTTCTTCTTTGCTACTGCGATAACTGAAAGCCCGAATTTTTTGAAAGTTATTTTATCCAATAGTTTCGCAATGGGTACAATACGATTGAATACGCCCATTTTGTTCGCACCTAGTTTTTTTTCCCGAAAGATCTTTCCCGACAGGAGCCAGCCCCCAATGCCGAGAAAGTTAAAGTGAGTGATCTTTTTTATCGTAAAGAGCTCCTCTTCAAGAATCTTTTTCACTGCTTTTGAGTCGTAGCGACGGTAATGCCCGAGTTCTTTGTCCAATGGTGAATACAACCACTTATAAGCCGGCACCAAAACAATCAGACTCCCTCCAGGTTTTATCATAAAGTGGCAATTAGATAGAGCAGCATGATCATCCGAAATGTGTTCTAATACATTTAATAAAAAGATACTTTCAAATTTTTCTTTTAATGGAAAATAGGCAATCTTGAAATCCGGACGTAAAAGATCAATTTGAAGAATGTCGTTCACATTCGCCGTCCCCTCAAATTTTTTTCTAAGCCAGTCGCAATATTCTGCATTATAATCGGAAAGCGTTATTGCCAATCCGTCGTCAACTGCTAATTGTGAAATATTCCCGATGCCGCTTCCCACTTCAAGTATCTCACCTTTTAATTCGGATTTAAATTCTGAATACATCCACTTGTTGAACAAAGTTGCTTTTGCGATAAGTTGTAAGGTGCCGGAGCCAATCGGGTCAACCAGTGAAATGGTTTTGTTTTTCATTTGCGACTAAACAAATTGTATTTTATAATGCAATAAATTGCTCTCAACCCGTCTTTCCAATTTATTTTTTTCCCTTCCTTATATGTTCGGCCGTAATAAGCAATTCCAATTTCATAAATACGGATACCTTTTATCCGGCTGATCTTTGCGGTAATTTCTATTTCAAAGCCAAATCTTTTTTCTTTGATGGAAATATTTTTTAGCACATCGACCTTAAACATTTTATATCCTGTTTCTATATCAGTCAAATTAATTTGCGTGAAGAGGTTACTTAAAAAGGTAATCAGTTTATTGCCCACCGTATGAAAATAAAACAGAACCCTGCGGGGGCCGTTCCCGATGAAACGGGAACCATAAACTACATCCGCATATCCTTCAAGAATCGGGCGCAATAATTTTATATAGTCATTTGGATCATATTCAAGATCTGCGTCCTGAATTAATATAATGCTGCCGGTAGCGAGTGTAAGTGCGGCCTTTATTGCCGCACCTTTTCCCTGGTTTTTTTCTTGTTTATGAAAAACAACCTGGTTCCTTTGTATATAGGGCTGTAGGACGGCGACAGAATTATCGGTCGAGGCGTCATCTATAACAATAATCTCGTTTTCGATTTCAATGTTTGAAATTGCATATAGAACTTTGTCAATGATCTTGCCGATGAAATCTTGTTCATTATAGCAGGGAATGATTATGGTTAGCTTTTCCAATAGGTCAATTATATGACATGAAGATATAAAGCAAAAATTATTTTTCTAAACGAAAACCGTTTTCAATACTTTTTCCCCTTGCCCTGAGTTTGGGGTTAACTATATAAAGACAGGGTAATTCAGTGGCATAACACCGGGGATTCCAATTGTTAAAGATCTTTTCGGGGATTTTTAATGAGATATTATCGACTATTACTTCCTTTATTGGCGGTTGGGGTATTTTGTATGGAAGCAGAAATCGCTGATAATTTTCATTTTTTATTATTTTGAATGATGTGTAGGAAAGTATGCCTATGAAAAGGGCTATCAGAAAATGGGTAGCTTTTATTTTCCCCTGGTAATAGGATTTATTTCCCACCAGGAGAATAACGAGGAGCATAATACCGCTCAATAATTCTCCGTTCACGAAGCGTGGGTCAGGCGCAATCCACATCCACGATACAAGTTGTAAACAAAAAACAAGGGCAAGGAATTTCGTGGATTTGTTATTAAACGCCAAAAACCTTTTTATAGACAGCAAATTAAGGAGGTAACCTGCCAGGGCGGCAACGACAACTACTTTATCATATCTGAACAAGTAATGGAACCATGAGGTGATCCAGCCAGGAGTGCTTAACTTTTTTGTCTGGTTAATATCGGCAAATGCAGTATTAACCCTATTAAAATATTTGATGTAATCCTGGAGCTTTTTGATGATATTATAGTCTGCTTTCCAATCAACATTAAAAATGTTACCGAAGGTGGCTGGATAGAATGGATAGCCTGTCAGAATAACGTTCCGGGCCATAAAGGGGAGCACCAATAGCAGGCAAACAACCGTATTGACAATTATTTTTTTCCAGGCTCTGTTTTTCAATAGAAAATAAAGACCATACACACTTAATAATAATAAAGGATAATTGATAATCCTTACTGTAAACAAATAAACGGGCCATATTATCCATTCAACACAAAAAATGTCCGACCCGGTTTGTTTATCTGCCTGGACGGTTTTCAGAAAGAGTATGAGAATTATGGCAGTAGTAATGAAATCATAGTTTGCATTCGTTGCATTTCCACGAAGCATCGGCCAGGAAAAAATAAGAGTGACCAGGACCACTATTATTGCGATGTGCGAAGAATAAATTCTTTGACTTTTTTTAAAATCGATAATGGAATTTAGCTGCCAGATAAAAAAAGCTGATAACCAAAATGAGATCGCTCCATTTAGCACGGTGTACAGGTTGTGATGGCTT
>DASXOT010000118.1:0-6581 GCA_036494065.1 Chitinophagaceae bacterium | reverse complement strand
AGGTTTGGCACCTCGATGTCGGTTCGTCACATCCTGGGGCTGGAGAAGGTCCCAAGGGTTCGGCTGTTCGCCGATTAAAGTGGCACGTGAACTGGGTTCAGAACGTCGCAAGACAGTTCGGTCCCTATCTGTGATGGGCGTTAGAAAATTGAGTGGACATGACCTTAGTACGAGAGGACCGGGTCGTACGTACCGCTGGTGTATCAGTTGTGCCGCCAGGTGCAATGCTGAGTAGCTATGTACGGACAGGATAAACGCTGAAAGCATCTAAGCCTGAAACCTTCCTCAAGATGAGTTTACTTTTAAGGGTCGTCAAAGACTATGACGTTGATAGGCTATAGGTATAAAGATGGTAACATCAAAGCCAAGTAGTACTAATTGCCCGTACGCTTTAATTTTTTTTATTTAGATACTTGTCTAACAATCCAATATGTTAAGTTATTTCAGCTTCGAGCCCTGAGCCACGAGCATTGCTCGCAGTTTACAGCTAGACGCTCGCAGCTCATGTTTTTATGGTGGTTTTTCCGAGGGTGTTCACCTCTTCCCATACCGAACAGAGAAGTTAAGCCCCTCATGGCCGATGGTACTGCACCACAATGCGGGAGAGTAGGTAGCTGCCATATTTATTAAAAGCCTTTCAGTTTTCTGAGAGGCTTTCGTTTTTAAGGGATTAGTGTTCGAAGAAGTTAATCCCCAGCGGCGCACGACGGCGCTGCATCCGCCCCGGGCGGAAAGAGTGGGTAGTTGCCATATATTTAACCGCCGCGTTCGCGTTCGGTTTTTTTGTTGTTAGCTCTGAGTCCGTGAGCTTGAAACTGCTAACAATAAACCTGTTTCGAATCTTTCGTCCAAAGCTACCGGCCCGTAGCTAACTATTCAAAGTCTTTGCGCATTTGTGATGGAAATATCGACCCTTAGTATTTGCAATTCTGCTCAGCTTTTGTAGTTTGGTGGTGCAAAAAAATTTCAGATCTCCTTAAAGAAATCCTAATCCCGATGGCGTAAAAACTTCTCCTGTACAGCAACCGTTTTTTTGATACGCATATGGAAGAGGCAAATAGCAAGAAAAAGAATTTTAATCAACGATTGCTTTTTGCAGTCGGACTGACATGCCTAATGTGTTGGGCATTTGCGTTTTTAGTGACAAATATTTTCAGGGATTATGCATTTGGGCTTTTCATCTGGTTGCCTTTTGTTTTGGGAGCGACGTCAACTTTGATTTACGGATACAAAAGCACAACAGTTAGGCGCAAGTTGCTTGGCATTTCCTTGCTAACCCTTTTTGTATTTTGTTTGGGACTTTTGACGTTCGCGTGGGAAGGGTTGATTTGCATTATCATGGCTGCGCCAATTGGAGTATTTTTTACCTGGTTGGGCCACATCATTGCTTATTCATACCTGAGATATAAAATCTGGAGCAAACGCGACGATCATAATTCTCGCACTTTTTCTGTCGGTACCATCATTAATGGCATTTGAAAACTCAGTTGGGGAGGCTGATGAACTGCGTTCTGTAACAACATCAATTGAAATCAATGCTTCATGTGAAAAGGTCTGGAAAGACGTAATCGAATTTCCGCAACTGCAAGCGCCAGTGGAATTTGTTTTTAAAACAGGCATTGCATATCCTGTCAATGCAACTATCGAAAGAAAAGGTGTCGGCGCCATAAGACACTGTAACTTTTCAACGGGAAGTTTTGTTGAACCAATAACAGTTTGGGATGAACCTCGATGCTTAAAATTTTCCGTGACCGATCAGCCAGAACCAATGAAGGAGTTAAGTTTTTACGACATTCATCCAAACCATCTTCATGGTTTCTGGGTGTCAAAAGGAGGCCAGTTTAAGCTGACACAGCTTGCAAATGGTCACACATTGCTCGAAGGAACAACTTGGTATGTGAACAAAATCAAACCTTCTTTTTATTGGACCATTTGGTCTGACTACATCGTGCATAAAATTCATCAACGGGTTTTAGCGCACATAAAAACACAAAGCGAACAATAATGTTATCACAAGTGAAAATGAAAAATGTAAAAGTCAAAAATCAAAATCCGAAACAGCTTGCAGAATATTTTTTTCATTTACTAGAAAACAAAAGGGCATTGTCAAAGGGACGGGCTGGAAAGGTAAAGTCTTTAAATCGCGAGATTTATGAGATGCTTCCAATTCACTGGTATAGCCGATGAAATTAATTTTGGCATAAACTCTTTTATCCGCAACTTCTTCTACCGATAATTACTGCGGGCACTGTTTTTCAGGTTTTTAGAAAAGATAGATTTTCAAATTGAGGAGTAAGGATGTATTCTTTAATACCGGCTCCTCGAAATTTGGTGCAGTAATTGTAAACATTATGATAAAGAATTGTGTGATATTTGAACAACTCCATAAAATTGCGGTATGAAGTTTAGAGCCATATATACGATTGCTGCTGTTTGCATGCTCACTGCGGGCTGCAAGTCAAAAATTGCTATTGATTATAATGATATGATTGCTGGTAAACAAAAAGATCTCGGCAAAAGTATGGATGAAGCAGAACCGAATCTTAAAAATTATTTTGCATCTTATCAATATGATAGCATCGCCGCCGTTAGTTCTCGAATGGAAACTCAGATTGATTCGATAATAGCTCAAATAAATAGAAAACCTGCTCCGAATGTAACCCAGGCGGTAAATTTTAAAAAGGCGGCGCTACAATATTTTGATTACATGAAAAGCATTTATACGAGCTATAAGGACTATGGGTTACAAACGACTCCACAAGGGCGACAGGTTCAGCAGCAGATCATGTCGATGGTTTTGAGCCAGGAGGATAAAGAGATCGCCGACATGCAACAGGCACAGAAAATATTTGCAAAAGACAATGGGTTTAAAATCCTTTCCGAAAAAAAAAGTCAAAGTAGTTCGTTGACAGCAAGCGCCCCTGGTCAATAGATAAAAGGTAAAAGTGGATACTGAGAACTGATAGTTGATAATGCCTGACAGTTTGCAACAAATTCCCACGACGCAAAAATTCATAGCCGCAGCTGGTGGCTGCCTGCAGCTATAGCTTGCAGCATAAAGCTCGTGGCTAGTAGCTCATAACACCGAGCTGACAAAACCTCAACAATCCATGAGTATTTTCTTTCGACAATCTGCTGTAATTCCCATTCAAGCTCTTTAGTGGCAATGTATCTTGTTGTATCAATTGTTTTTTATGAATGAGAATCTTGCAGAACCGGGCAAAGAAGAAGAGATAAAGGACGAAAACGATTTTTTGAAAATGAAGATCATGCTCGAGCATGGAGGCCAGTTTTATTCGGAAAACAAAGAAGAGCTGCCTCCTGATGTTGAGAACGTATTTCTCAATCACGTAGTCGAATTTGAGAAGCAACTTGCCTCGAGTAAAATGGTCAGTATTTTTGAAAAGATCGGTAAGCCAACACATTTCAAGCCCGAGAAAGAAATATCAGATTCCGAAATTGATGAAGCGTGGAAAAATCTGTCGGAATATATGATTGAGCGGGGAGTCGAGCTATCCGTCTGCAGTCCGAGAGTTACCGCCCGGAATCTGTATCGTTTTTCGATCGGGGAATTGTTTGAACTTGAAACAGATGATATAAAGATTCCCGGCATGGTTTGCGGATACATCTACGACGAATTTTATCCGGATCATGAATACGATAATACCCGAAGTGCTAAAGATTGCCTTCGCATGGTTTTCAGTAAAAACTCTTGTGAATGGCTACACAGCTTTTCAGACAGCATTGACTTCAACGATCATATTTCGTTAACAAAGGATAATTTTAAAATGATTGTGGGCCGGTTCAAAGAAGCGTATGACAAAATCGATTTGGAAGATATCGAGATTGAATCGTGTAAGATGAATGATAAGGCTTGTATAGTTAAAGGCAAATACAAGTCGGTTGCTAAATTCGGAAACGAAACAGCGATATGGTCAGGAAGCTGGTTGGTCGAATCTGAACTTGCAGAATTCGGTTACTGGTATATTAACAACTTGCAGATAACAGGCATTGTCTTTTAGCATTGAAAGTATGTGCGCGTTACTCACGGTGCAATGCGGTAAACCGGGTATCGCAAATAGTCCGGTTCGAAATAGGGCGAATTTTCGTAAACAAAATTTAATTGCGCATCCGCGCTTTTCGCAAATGCGCTGTCGGTTGAACGTCGATTGTTTAATTTGATTTTTAACTCAGGATGATTTTTTAGGTAATCAGCAGCGATATCTTCAAATGCATAATCTGAAAAATCCTCCTTCTGTCCAAGAATAGCATCGAAGAAATTCCAGGCAAAATAAGAATCTTCAGCCTGCGGCTCCAGGGTTTCAATCAGGAAACGATTAGCTATTTGATTTAACGGAATATACCAGTCACCCTTTCTGAAATTTATTTTCTGCTTTACAGCGCTGATCTTCACATTGCTGTTGATGTGGTGCATTTCGTACTGGCGGGCGGTTGTTTTATAATCGTCAATATGGTATACGTCAACTTCAATTGTAGTATCATTTTTCAGTGTCCACATCTGTACCTTGTTTAACTTCAGCAGCTCAATCACTTTCCACCAACCCTGGGGAATTATATAAGCGACGGGCTTTTTAACGGACGCCTTTGGCGCATAGTAATTAAAAAATTTAACCTGCTTTTCGAAAGGTTTGCTATGGTCGTAGTACAGTCTTGGCAGTCCCGATACATCACTTGGTTTATGGCTTGCTTCAAAGCCTTTATAAGTAATTTCTTTCCATTGTGAACGATCCAGTTGCCATCCAATGGTAAAATCAGTTTGTGTTTTGACGGCTTGTTTTGTTTGATCTCTCAATTGTTTTATTTTATCACTATTCTTTGATGTGAACTCGATAAAACATTGCATCAATACATAGGTTGATCTTACGCGTTGCTCATAAGTCTTTAACATATGGGTTTCCGGCATAAAGGCGAATGTGTGCCAAAGCGTCGCATAGCCACTACTGTATCGCGGGCTATCCCAGTATCCAGGCCACCCGGATTCCGGCGTATCACCAAATGAATTTACGTAAGGCACCAGGTCATAACCTTTATCTTTCATCAACGAATACAGGGCCGGTTCAAATTCTTCATTTAAAAAATCTCCCATTTGGCCACCCAATTTGTTGTGCTGCGATGTAAGTAAAGTCATGATGTGCTGGTAATCCGCACCATCACTGACATGATTGTCGACCAATACATCCGGATCGGTTAGATGAAAAATTTCGGCAAAAGATTTTGCTTCCTTAGAGTCGCATTTAATAAAATCCCGATTGAGATCGAGATTCTCCGAATTGCCTCTGAATCCTTTTTCCGAAGGCCCGTTTTGGTCGATGCGATAGTCGGCACTACGGTTCAGGCAGCCGCCAATATTGTAAACGGGAATGATTGCAAGCACAACGTTATCGGGTAATTTGTATTTACTGATGGCAATATCCCTGGCCAGCAACATACTCGCATCAATCCCATCTGGTTCGCCGGGATGTATTCCGTTATTGATGAGAATAACTCTTTTGTTCTTTTTATGAATGCTTTCAAAATTGTAATCACCATCATTAGAGACAATAATAAGATTCAGAGGGAAGCCTGCATCAGACATTCCCATTGTCAGCATTTTTATTTTTGTCGATTGCTGATCCAACTTCGTCCACCAGGCAATAATTTCCGGATAGGCGGGGGACTGCATCCCATTTGATAGCTCGAATTTTGTTTTAATATTTTGACAGAAAGTTGACAGGCTTATAAACAGGCAAGGAACAAAAAGGATTTTTCTCATTGTGGTGAATTAAAGAATAAAAATACGTGTATAAAATAAAAAAGGCATTCGCCTGCGGACGAATGCCTTCTCATATTTGCGGTACAATTATTTTGACGATGCCTTTTTTACCAATTTGCTTTTCAAATTTGCCGCTTTATTCTTGTGGATTATCCCACGCTTAGCAAGCTTATCGATCATGCTGATCACTGCAGGTAACTTATCCGTTGCTTCCTTTCCGGAAACTGCTCTCAGGTCGCGGATAGCATTGCGTGTAGTTTTGCCATAGAATTTATTTCTTTCCCTGCGTTTTGTCGCCTGTCGAACATCTTTCTTTGTTGCACTATGATTAGCCATATTTCAGAAATTATCCGAAGATTAGGTAGCCCTTTCAGGGTTGATTCGGAGGACGGCAAAGGTACGGGTCGGAACCCTATCAGCCAAATAAGAGAGGTGATTTTTGGATGATAGAAAAGATGAAAACAGGGAAAAATGCCATAAAATGCTCCCCAGGTTTAATTTATCTTTAGAATGGCTCGTTTTAAACGAAAAATACATGTTATCATTTTCAATTACTGGAACTTACACGGATCTCTATGAGCTTACCATGGGAGAGACTTTTTTCCTGGAAGGCAGAAAAGATGATAGGGCCTGTTTTGATTATTTCTTCCGAAATGTACCCAGTCGGGGCGGATATGTGGTTTTTGCAGGGCTCGGGGACGTTTTTGACATTCTTGAAGATTTACATTTTACTGACCAGGACCTGGATTATCTAAAGGAGCTTAAATTTCACCCGGAATTTATAAATTATTTAAAGAATTTCAAATTC
>DASXOT010000117.1:0-3467 GCA_036494065.1 Chitinophagaceae bacterium | reverse complement strand
ACGAGTAATGAAATTGAGGAGATTTTGCTTAGACAGAGCAGACTGCCTAATACAGAGACGCTGATCATTTATTTTGCCGGTCATGGGCATCGTACAGATGTAAAGAAATTATATCTGGTGGCAAAAAATACTAAAAAGATCGACGACTATCTATTAGGCGGAATTGATTTTGATTTCATCAGCAATGTTGTTCTTCGAAATGCTACTGCAAAACAAAAAATACTGATCCTCGATGCTTGCCACAGCGGTATCGCTACACAGGGCACTGACGACATGATGCAGAAAATGGATATAAAAGGCAGCTATGTGTTGGCTTCTTCACCTGGTGACGAGGTTTCTTATTTTGAAAAAAATAGCCGGAATACTTACTTCACGGGGGTTTTATTGAATGTATTGAAAGATGGTATTGAAAATTCCAATGAGATGATTGCGTTGGATGACCTGTATGAATATTCAAAAGATCATTTAACTGAAAAGAATTTTCCACACCCGATTTATAAGAATGAATTAAATATTTCTCCATCCAATTTTTTTATTGCCCGGAATCCACTATTCTCATTTGAAAAACTCAGGAGACGCCCTGAACTTTTAATGAGGGAGGGAAGATTCGAGGATGCTCTTTATGAATATCGAATGCTACTGCAAAAGTTTCCCGACGATATTACTATCAGGCAAAAAGTATCTGAATGCGAGGTAGAAACGCTATTTTCCCATCTGTCACAAGACGGAGATGAATTTTTCTTTGCAAAAAATTACAAGGCAGCGACCGAAAAATATAAAAAAGCATTACAAGTTAAAGATGATTTATCCGTTCGTGGCAAACTAAATAAGTGCAACGATTTCCTGAGGCAAAATCCAATTGTTGAGAAGAATACAATCAAAAAGGAAGACGAGAATGTTGTTCGCAAAATACAAAGCGAGAGCATCGAGGCTGACAAAGAAAAAAATATAAAAAAACATGTACACAAAGACGATACCATCAATATCACCACCCCGGTCAGCAATGATAAAATAAGCGGCATTTTGCTCGCTTCAGTTTGGGCTGTCGCTTCCTTTATTTTCGTTGCCAGCTACCTTGGCGATCTTGAGTCAAGCAAGATATTCTCCAGGATATCTGTGCCCGCAGCAATTATCGGCAGTATATTGTTTGGAATCCGTCGGAGTCGAGTCACAATTACTGAAATCCTAATCTATGCGCACGGTTTATTTTTCTGCGTCTTCCCTCTTATTGTGGAATTGCAGGACGCGAGAGGAACAAGCCACACGAGCGCAACCCTTGTGTTTCTCGCTTATATAGTTGCCTATGCAATCTTAATTACCAGGACGCTAAAGGGATTTAAATTAGTGGATATGATCATTGCATCTGTTGGCATACTCTACCTGGGTTCTGTATTCATGTCCATTTTTGCGTATAATATCCAGAGCGATGAAGATGGCACACGCGCAAGCTCAACAGGGTTTATCGCGGGCCTTATATTAGCTATTGTCGCAATAATTCTAATGCGAAAAAAATGGCTGCAATTAAAAAAGAAATGATTTCCATTGCATCTAAAACTATTTAACAACAAACTGCTTCTGAAGTTTAACAGTATTCCCGCTGATCGAAATCGAGTAAACTCCCGGAGGCATGTCCGAAGGCAATTGAATGACCTGGCTCAAAATACCGCCAGGATGATCGATTGTTTGATTATAGAGAGTGCGACCGTATATATTCGATATTAAGATTCGATACCCTCCTTTATCCATGTTGCCAGACTGAACGGATAAACGATTATCAAGAACTGGATTGGGAAAAAGTGTGAGATCGGAACGGGTTTGCGATGGATCGATTTTTACAATGGTGCTATAATTTGCCTTTCCATCGATATCCACTCCATCGACACGGTAATAGCCAACCGTTTTTAGAGGAGCTGTATCTGTCCAGGTATAATTATCCTTATTATTATTGTTTCTCGCATTCGTCTTACCAATCGCACTAAACTGTTGTCCATTTGATGAACGTTCAATTTGAAAGTATTTCAGGTTAACCTCGCTGTAACTTACCCAATTGACGTCGACATTACCGGCGCTTTTTTCCGAAACTTTAATATCACCAAATTTTAAGGGCAATGGCGTTCCTATCTGTCCTACACCGAAAGGTGAAAAATTAGTAATGTTTGACCTGGTAGCAGTATTCTGTGACTGATTACCCGAACCCAGTGGCGATTCCCAATAACCACCATTATGTGCAATACCGATCTGGTTATCACCAATGCCCTGGAATGTTGAACCTTCGAGAGCACTCGGCCATGTTAACTTCATTGTTACATCGTTTGATCCACTGTTCCTGTTGGCGATCCAAACCGCATCCACCATTTTCACTTTTTGTGCCGTGGTCATCACAACGCCATTAGGTAATCCATTGGTGGTGGCACCCTGGAAAACAGCTACGCTAAAATCATTTGTTCCCGCCGCAGTCAGGCTCACCGGCAGATAGTATGTTCCATTTCCAATGGGAAGAGTAACAGTACCGGTAAAATTTTTCATCCTTACCATGCCTTTTGCACCCGTGAGTGTGTTCACCTGCGTCACAATTTGCTTCGAAGTTCCAAAGCCTGAACCCGCAACTGTATTGCCAGAACTGATTGTAACAGTATTGCCGGCAGGTATCGTTAGTTTACCACTCGATAAGGTTAATGTTCCCGCAACCGTCACGTCTTTGTTTAAAGTAACGTTTGCGTTAATAATAACATTAGTTGCGGAAATCGATCCGCTCAAAATCGAGAAAGGTGCAGTTGTGGCTGCATCAAATTCAAAGGATCCACCGGTGTTGAAAAGAAGTGATCCGGTCAATGCAAGAAATCCATCCAGTCCTGATGTGCTTGACGAAATGATCTCACCCGTTGATGCAAGCGTAAATGAACCTAAGCCCGTTACTTTATAACCACCTGCACTGAATATACCATTTACCGTAAGTGATCTTAGTAACGAAACCGGTAAATTGCTATTCAACGTTAATTTCTTTGAAGCATTTACTATCCAATCCATATAGGTATCTGTCAATGTTCCACCGCTTTGGGTGAATGTGCTGTTAGCTCCATTGAACTGAACTTGCAATGTGTTGGAGTTATTGTTTGATCGGGTAAATGTTCCTCCTGTTTGTTTATATGAGCCATTGATGATGATTACCTGGTCATGATTTCCGTTGCTTTGTGCAGCCTCGAATATGCCACCTTCGATAATCAGGTCGCCGCCAATATTGAGCGTGTAATCTTGTGCAGTTGCCAACCTAAATTCGCTTGTACCTGTTCCAGTGTTTTTAATATCCAGGTTACCGGGAATATCGGTAAGATCGCCTGACTGGTTCCAGTTGGAAGAATAACTGCTTACATTAATAATCAGGTTTCCCCAGGAAGTTGGACTGGGAAGTTCAGCCGTTCCACTCCAGTCCAATATCTCGACAGTGCTGGTTGCCGCAAATGTTCTGG